>NZ_JBKBVU010000242.1:0-4005 GCF_046289365.1 Caldimonas sp.
GCACAGGCCTGCTGCCAGGCCTGCTGCAGCGGGGCCACGAGGCTGCCGTAGCGCAGCACGGCGCCCAACAGGGGCACCCCTTCCTCGAGGGCGTCGATCACCACCTCGGGCTGGCGCGGCGCCAGCAGCAGCGGTTGCTGCTGCGACACATGCACGCGCCGGATCGGCTCGACGGCAGCGGCCGGCCAGACCTTCAGGCGCTGCAGCAATTGCACGCTGCCCAGCGACAGCGCCAGGGTGCGCGGATCGGCCGCCACGTCATGCCCGGGCGGCCGGGCGTCGAAGACGGTGATGCGGGCGCGGGGCAGTTCGCGCGCGGCCAGCAGGGCCAGCGCCAGGCCGCAGGGCCCGGCGCCGACCACGGCGAGGTGCAGGTCGGCAGACATGGTGTGAGCAGCGGTGCGGCAAGGCAAAGGGCCCCGCCTGGTGCGTCGATGATAGGGCGGCCGCGTCGATATCATCGCCGCAACCCCATCTCGCCGACCCGGCCTTGCCCATGGCCCGACTGCCCCGCCTCGTTCTGCCCGGCCTGCCCCACCACGTGATCCTGCGTGCGCACGCCGGACAGCCGGTATTCGGCGACGAGGCCGACCACCGCGCCTACCTCGAGGCTCTGCGTGACGCGGCACGCACGCATGGGGTGGCCGTGCATGCCTATGTGCTGGTGCCCCGCGAGGTGCAGCTCCTGGTGGTGCCCGAGCGGCCCGAGGGCCTGTCGCGCATGATGCAGTCCATCGGGCGCCGCCACGGGGCCTGGTTCAACCGCCGCCATGCGCGCCGCGGCAGCCTGTGGGATGGACGCTACCGGGTCACGATCGTCGAGCCCGAAACCGGCTTCATCGACCTGTGCCTGTACATCGAGGCCCTGCCGGTGCGCCTGGGCCTGTGTGCCCGGCCGCACGACTGGGCCTGGTCCAGCCTGCCCCACCACCTGGGGCGGCTGCGAGACCCGCTGCTGAGCGAACACGCCGAGATCTGGCGGCTGGGCAACACCCCTTTCGACCGCGAGGCGGCCTATGCGCGGCGCACCGAGGAGGGGCTCGACACGCGCCGCATCCAGGCCCTGGAGGCGGCCTGCGGGCGCGGCTGGGGGCTGGGCAGCCCCGGCTTCCTCGCCCGCCTGGCCGAGGCCTCGAACCGTCCCGTGCAGCCGCGCCCGCGGGGACGCCCCCGCAAGTCGCCCGCGCCTTAAGTATGTCCCCATTTAATTGCGCACCGAATTGGTGAACCATTTAATTAGAGTCTGACCCCATTTAATTGCGCTTGAAGTCCCCGGGTGGCTGCAGTACTCTCGCGGAATCCCTAACGATGACCCGGAGTGCGCCATGCCACAGGCCGCCCATGGGGGAGCCACCCCCGAAGAAATCCGTGCCCTGGCCGAACAGGGCCTGTACGACCCCCGGAACGAACGAGATGCCTGCGGCGTGGGCTTCGTGGCCCACATCAAGGGCCAGAAGGCCCACAGCATTGTTGAGCAGGGGCTGAAGATCCTCGAGAACCTCGACCACCGGGGTGCGGTGGGGGCCGACAAGCTGATGGGCGATGGTGCGGGCATCCTGATCCAGATCCCCGACGAGTTCTACCGTGCCGAGATGGCTCGGCAGGGCGTCGAGCTGCCGCCGCCGGGCGAGTACGGCGTGGGCATGATCTTCCTGCCCAAGGAGCATGCCTCGCGGCTGGCCTGCGAGCAGGAACTCGAGCGCGCCGTCAAGGCCGAGGGCCAGGTGCTGCTGGGCTGGCGCGACGTGCCGGTGGACAAGGACATGCCCATGTCGCCGGCCGTGCGCGAGAAGGAGCCGGTGATCCGTCAGATCTTCATCGGCCGCGGCCCGGACATCATCGTGCCCGATGCCCTGGAGCGCAAGCTCTACGTCATCCGCAAGACGGCCTCCAGTGCGATCCAGCGCCTCAAGCTCACCCACTCGCGCGAGTACTACGTGCCCAGCATGAGCTGCCGCACGGTGATCTACAAGGGCCTGCTGTTGGCCGATCAGGTCGGCACCTACTACAAGGACCTGCAGGACCCGCGTGTGGTCTCGGCCCTGGCCCTGGTGCACCAGCGCTTCTCGACCAACACCTTCCCCGAGTGGCCACTGGCCCACCCCTACCGCATGGTGGCGCACAACGGCGAGATCAACACCGTCAAGGGCAACTTCAACTGGATGCGTGCGCGCGAGGGCGTGATGAAGTCGCCCGTGCTCGGCGACGACCTGCCCAAGCTCTACCCGATCAGTTTCGAGGGCCAGTCCGACACGGCCACCTTCGACAACGCGCTGGAGCTGCTCACCATGGCCGGCTACCCGCTGGCCCATGCGGCGATGATGATGATCCCGGAGGCCTGGGAGCAGCACACGCTGATGGACGAACGCCGCCGCGCCTTCTATGAATACCACGCCGCGATGCTCGAGCCCTGGGACGGCCCGGCCGCGATGGTCTTCACCGACGGCCGCCAAATCGGCGCCACGCTCGACCGCAACGGCCTGCGCCCGGCGCGCTACATCGTCACCGACGACGACCTGGTGGTGATGGCCTCGGAGAGCGGCGTGCTGCCCATCCCCGAGAACAAGATCGTCAAGAAGTGGCGCCTGCAGCCGGGCAAGATGTTCTTGATCGACTTCGAGCAGGGCCGCATCGTCGATGACGAGGAGCTGAAGAACCTCTACGCCTCGGCCAAGCCCTACCGCCAGTGGATCGAGAACGTGCGCATCAAGCTCGATTCGATCGACGTGGTGGGCGAGCCGCCGACGTTCACCGAATCGCTGCTCGACCGCCAGCAGGCCTTCGGCTACACCCAGGAAGACCTCAAGTTCCTGATGAGCCCGATGGCCCAGTCCGGCGAGGAGAGCATCGGCTCGATGGGCAACGACTCGCCCCTGGCCGTGCTGTCGGACAAGAACAAGCCGCTCTATAACTACTTCAAGCAGCTCTTCGCCCAGGTCACGAACCCGCCGATCGACCCGATCCGCGAGGCCATCGTGATGTCGCTGGTGTCCTTCATCGGCCCCAAGCCCAACCTCCTGGACATCAACGCGGTCAACCCGCCGATGCGCCTGGAGGTCTCGCAGCCCATCCTCGACTTCGACGACATGGCGCGCCTGCGCCAGATCGAGCGCCACACCGGCGGCAAGTTCAGGAGCTACGAGCTCAACATCACCTACCCGCTCCAGTGGGGGCGTGAAGGTGTGGAGGCCAAGCTCGCCTCACTGTGCGCCGAGGCCGTGGACGCCATCCGCACCGGCCACAACATCCTCATCATCACCGACCGCTACATGAGCCGCGGCCAGGTGGCGATCCCCGCGCTGCTGGCGCTGTCGGCCGTGCACCACCACCTGGTGCGTGAAGGCCTGCGCACCACGGCCGGCCTGGTCGTCGAGACCGGCTCGGCCCGCGAGGTGCACCACTTTGCCGTGCTGGCTGGCTACGGCGCCGAGGCCGTGCACCCCTACCTGGCCATGGAGACGCTGGCGGCCATGCATGCCGAGCTGCCCGGCGAGCTGTCGGCCGAGAAGGCCATCCACAACTACGTCAAGGCGATCGGCAAGGGCCTGTCGAAGATCATGTCCAAGATGGGCGTGTCCACCTACATGTCCTACTGCGGCGCCCAGCTCTTCGAGGCCATCGGCCTGAAGAAGGAGATGGTCGACAAGTACTTCCGCGGCACGGCCTCGCAGGTGGGTGGCATCGGTGTGTTCGAGGTGGCCGAAGAAGCCATCCGCATGCACATGGCAGCCTTCGGCGACGACCCGGTGCTGCGCGACATGCTCGACGCCGGCGGCGAATATGCCTGGCGTGCGCGGGGCGAGGAGCACATGTGGACGCCGGATGCCATCGCCAAGCTGCAGCACAGCACGCGCGCCGGCCGCTTCGACACCTACAAGGAATACGCCCAGATCATCAACGACCAGTCGCGCCGCCACATGACGCTGCGCGGCCTGTTCGAGTTCAAGCTCGACCCGAGCAAGGCCATCCCCATCGAGGAGGTCGAGCCCGCGTCCGAGATCGTCA
>NZ_JBKBVU010000243.1:0-4001 GCF_046289365.1 Caldimonas sp.
AGGCGCAGCAGGGGCGCATCCAGTTCTGGGTGCGCAACCTCGTTCGACGCGAAGGCAGTTCGTTCTTCCTGCAGAAGGCCGACGGGCGCTTCTACCCTGACTTCCTGTGTCAGCTGCCGGGCAGCGCAGAAAAGCCCGGCCCGATCCTCGCCGTCGAGTACAAGGGCGCGGATCGTTGGGCTGGTGCGGAAGATGACCGGTTGATCGGCGGCCTGTGGGCGAACCTGTCCGAAGGGCGCTGCCGCTTCGTGATGGTCAAGGACAAGCGGTGGGAGTGGATCGAGGAGAAGCTGGGATGAGCGACTTCCAGCGGCAGTACGCCCTGTGGGACGAGTTCCTCGCCACGTGGCCGCGCACCCGCCTGGCCACGATGACGCTGGACGAGTACACCCAGGCCGGTTCGAAGGACAGCTTCACGTACTGGATCGAATCTCGCCTCGATGAGATGGGCAGCATCTGGGGCGGGTCGGCATTCAAGTTCGGCGTCTTCTCGCGCAGCAACACCGACGATAAGAGGTCGGATACCAAGCTGAGCTACTCGGAGACCCACGGCTGGTATTCATCGCTCGGTGCGACAGCTGAAGAGGCCTTCCAGAAGGTGCGCGGTTACGTCGTGCAGGTAGCGGACCTCGCCGCCCAAGGTGATCTCGATGGCATCGAGGCCTTCGATTACCTGGGTGAGGCCATCAAGTGGAAGATTGCCTTCCACTATCAGCACCGGCAGGCACCGGTGATCGTGGACATCTTCAAGCGGGCGCCGTTGGCCGTATTCGTCGGCGGCACCGCAAGCCAGAGCATGGCTGCGCTGCAGAAGGCGACGTTGGCGAAGCGGCCTGCCGACCTCGGCATCCTGGAATTCGGGCGGCAAGTGTGGGAGGCGTGGAGCAAGAAGAACCTGGCGATCTCGAAGCTCTCGCATGGCAACCCGCCCAATTTCACCGAGGCCGAACGCCAGCAATACCTGGAGGGTCAGTGGGCGGTGATGCATCGCGATACCGGCAAGGAGCAAGGCAAGAAGTTTGCCGAGGCGCCGGTTGGCACGCTGTTCTTCCTCTGCCACGGCAACAGCCCGCAGCGCATCGGGCAGTTCACTTCGGAGGCCATGCCCTGCGACAAGGGAGATGGCTGGTTACAGCGCAGCTACCGTGTCCTCAAGCCCGCCCAGCGCACGGATCGCTACACCGCCAACTCCAAGGGATGGTCGCCGCAGGGCAATTCGACCTTCTGGCAGGTGGGTGCGCACGACCTGCCCGAGTTCGAGTCCACCTTGCTCAAGCCTTACTTCGGCACGGACTTGGCGGAATTGGCCGCGTTGGCCGGTGAACCCATCGAGGCAGCCAGTCTCGACACCGGCGCTGCACAGACGCCCGCGACAGCGCAGGTGCCGACGCCGATCACGGCCAGCAAGCCCGTCGCGACCTGCGTGAACCGCATCTATTACGGCCCACCGGGAACCGGCAAGACGTACACGCTGACCCGGTTGCTCAAGCGCGACTACGAGCAGCCGGCGAAATCGATCTCCACCGAGGCCTGGCAAAGCCAGCTCATCGCCGAGAAGATCGCCGTACTCAAGTGGTGGGAGGGCGCCGCCGCCGCACTGCATGACCTCGGCGGCAAAGCCAAGGTGGCGGACATCGCGGCGCACCGATTCATCCAGGCCATCACCGCGGCCAATGGGTCAAACCGCAATGTGCGACAGACGCTCTGGCGTACCTTGCAGAACCACACCGTGGACGAGTCCACGACGGTCAAGATGAAGAAGCGCCTGAGCCCGGCTGTGTTCGACAAGACGGTGGACTCGGTATGGCAGTTTGCCGGTGACTGGCAAGAGGCCTGCGCGGATCTGATCGCGCTCGTCGAACAACTCAAGCAGGGGCAGCAAGACGCCGGCGCCGTGCAGCGCTACAGCTTCGTCACCTTCCACCAGTCCTACGGCTATGAGGATTTCGTCGAGGGCCTGCGGCCGGTGCTGGCCGGCGAGGCGGAGGCAGGCGAAGTGGCCTACGAGATTCGCCCGGGCGTGTTCAAGGAGCTGTGCCGCAAGGCGCGTCAGTCGCCCGATCAGCGGTTCGCGATGGTGATCGACGAAATCAACCGGGGCAACATCAGCAAGATCTTTGGCGAGTTGATCACGCTGGTTGAGGCCGACAAGCGCGACCCGCTCGATGGCAGTAGTCCGCCCGCGGAAGTGACCTTGGCCTATTCGGGTGAGAAGTTCTCCGTGCCCGCCAACGTGGACATCATCGGCACGATGAACACGGCGGATCGATCGCTGGCCTTGCTGGATACTGCCCTGCGTCGTCGTTTCGAGTTCGTGCCGCTGATGCCCGACACGCGCGCCGAGAAGGATCCTGCTGACCCAGACAGTGCGCCGCTGGCTGCGCTGGTGGTTACGACGGATGCGGGGGTGATCGATATCCGCTTGCTGCTGCAGCGGATGAACGAGCGCATCGAGGCGCTGTACGACCGCGACCACTGCATCGGCCATGCCTACTTCACAGGCCTCGCAGACTCCGAAGACGGGCCGCCGCGGTTCGAGGCCCTGGCCGCCACGTTCCGCCACCGCATCGTCCCGCTGCTGGAGGAGTACTTCTTCGAGGACTGGCGCAAGATTCGTCTGGTGCTGGCGGACAACCAGAAGGGCGACCCGGCGATCCAGTTCATCCGCGAGAGCGTTGACCACGAGCAGGACCTGTCCACCCTGTTCGGCAATGATCACGGGCTCGACAGCTACGCCACCAAGCGGCGGTACAGCCTGCAGGAATCGGCATTTTCGCAGCCGCTGGCATACATGGCGATCTACCAGGCGACCGCCTGAGGATCGAGGCGGGTGTATGGCCGGCATCACGATCTACGAGTTCGAGGCGCTGGTGGCGATGGCGCCCGGTGCGCCCGATGCCGGCGGATTCCACCCGGTGCCGCCCAGCGTCTTCACCTGGCTGGAATCGCAGGCGCTGCGTGCTGCCGAGGCGAGCGAATCGGCCTGGGTTCGTGTCACGCAGCGCCGCGGCCGCAGGGCCGTTCAGGTCACCAGCTTTGTCGGCGTGATCCGCGCCCCGGATGGCTTCCAGATCGAGGTACTGCCGAAGGTCGGCAGGTCGATCGGCGGTGGTGATGCGCAGGCTCGCCGGCTGCTGGTCGAGATGCTGCGCTGCCTAGGCGGTTTCCGCCACGTCCAGACCGACAGCGCCAAGCTCGTGGCCACACGCATGCCTTTGCTGGAGGTGTTCATTGGCGAGTTCCTGCGCGCCGTGGAGCACATCGTCAAGCGAGGCCTGCGCAGCGACTATCGCTTGCGGCAGGACAACGTCATCGCGCTGCGCGGCAAACTGCAGATGGCCATGCACCTGCGGCAGAACCTGTGCCGACGGGATCGCTTCTTTGCGGAGTTCGACGAGTTCTCGACCAACCGGCCCGAGAACCGCTTGCTGCACGCAGCGCTTCGGCGCGCCCTGTCGTGGACGGCGGCGCAGGCGCATCAGCAACTCGCTCGTGAGCTGTGCTTTGTGTTCGCCGAGGTGCCGCAGTCGGAACGACCGGCCGTGGACTTCTCCAGGGTTCGTCTGGATCGCGGTATGGGGCACTACGCCGATGCCCTGGCATGGGCAAGGCTGATCCTGGGAGATGAATCGCCACTCACCGGGGCGGGTGGTCATCGGGCGCCGTCACTGCTGTTCCCGATGGAGGCGGTGTTCGAGGCCTATGTCGCCAAGCATCTTGCTCGACAGCTGGCGCCCCCGTTCACGCTGCGGACGCAGGCACGCAGCTTCTCCTTGGTTCGGCATCAGGAGCAGGACTGGTTTCGCCTGAAGCCGGATCTGCTCGTCCAGGAAGCGGGCAAGAACCGCCTGGTGCTCGACACGAAATGGAAGCTGCTCGACGACAGGAGGGCGACGGGCGCCGACAAGTACGGACTGGATCAGGGTGACTTCTATCAGCTGCACGCCTATGGCCAGAGCTACCTCGATGGTCAGGGAGACGTGGTGCTGATCTTTCCGAGG
>NZ_JBKBVU010000244.1:0-3966 GCF_046289365.1 Caldimonas sp.
CCAGCAGTCGAATCATGGGCGCCATTATTCCCCCGGCCCGCATAACGAAAAACCCCGCCGAAGCGGGGTCTGTTGCAACGTCGAAGTGCCGACGCTCACTTCTTCTTCTTCGCGTCCTTGCCCTTGGCGGGAGCAGCCGCCGGCGCCGGGGCAGCGATGACTTCCTCGACCGGCTCGACCACCGACACCACCGCCGGGTTGGGCTTGCCATGGGTCATGACCTTGATGCCCTTGGGCAGCTTCAGATCGTTGACGTGCAGGGTCTGGCCCTTGACCAGTTCGCCCAGGTCGACTTCCAGGAACTCGGGCAGGGCCTGCGCCAGGCACTGGATCTCGAGTTCGTTGAGGATCTTGTTGACGAGGCACTTGTCGGTCTTGACGGCCGGCGAGTTCTCCTCGTTGATGAAGTGCAGCGGCACTTTCTTCTGGATCTTGGTCTTGGGATCGACACGCTGGAAGTCCACGTGCAGCACCAGGGGCTTGAACGGGTGCATCTGCACGTCGCGCAGCAGCACCTTTTCGACCTTGCCGGCCAGCTCCATGTCGAGGATGGAGGCGTGGAAGGCCTCCTTCTTCAGCGCGAAGAACAGCGCGTTGTGATCGAGCTCGATCGGCTGGGGCTCACCGGCCCCGTAGACGATGCCAGGCACCTTGCCGGCGCGGCGCAGGCGGCGGCTCGCTCCGGTCCCCTGCACAGTGCGCTCGTATGCAACGAATTTCATGCAACTCTCCAATGAGTCAGCGTCCGCGACCAGACGCAAGAAACGGGGGGCTCGAAGGCCGCCCCACCAATGAACCGGATCAGAAGTTGTTGTTCTGCTCCGAGAACAGGGACGTGACCGATTCGCCGTCGGAAATGCGGCGGATGGTCTCGGCAAACAGGAAGGCCACCGAGAGCTGGCGGATCTTGGGGATCGACCGTGCCGCCTCGGCCAGCGGGATGGTGTTGGTGATCACCACCTCATCGAGTTCGGAATTGCGGATGCGCTCGAGCGCCGGACCGGAGAACACCGGGTGGGTGCAGTAGGCGTATACCGACTTGGCGTTGCGCTCCTTGAGCACCTCGGCGGCCTTCACCAGCGTGCCGGCGGTGTCGATCATGTCGTCCATGATCACGCAGTTGCGGTTCTCGATCTCGCCGATGACGTGCATCACCTCGGAGACATTGGCCTTGGGGCGGCGCTTGTCGATGATGGCCAGGTCGCAGCCGAGCTGCTTGGCCAGCGCACGCGCGCGCACCACGCCGCCCACGTCGGGCGACACCACCACGAGGTCGTGGTAGTTCTTGCTCTTGAGGTCGGACAGCAGCACCGGCGAGGCGTAGATGTTGTCGACCGGGATGTCGAAGAAGCCCTGGATCTGGTCGGCGTGCAAGTCCATGGTCAGCACGCGGTTCACGCCCACGGCTTCGAGCATGTTGGCCACGACCTTGGCGGAGATGGGCACGCGGGTGGAGCGCGGACGGCGGTCCTGACGGGCATAACCGAAATACGGGATCACCGCGGTGATGCGCCGGGCCGAGGCGCGCTTGAGCGCATCGACCATGATGAAGAGCTCCATCAGGTGCTCGTTGGTCGGCGCGCAGGTGGGCTGGATGATGAAGATGTCGCGCCCGCGCACGTTCTGCTGGATCTCGACAGCGACCTCGCCGTCGGAGAAGCGGCCGACCGAAGCCTGGCCCAGCGACAGGCCCAGGTGGTTGGCGATCTCGAGGGAAAGCGCCGGATTGGCGTTGCCGGTGAACAGCAGGGTGTCGGACAGCATCGTGGGCTCCGTCGGACCGGCACCGGCAGGAGCCGGCGCCCGTGTACGCCCCCGCGGTCCGGTGCCCGGGGGCCTTTCCAAAACTGCAGAACCTCTGGATGGTCCCCCACGGGGCTCATCCAGAGGTTCTGGATTGTGGTGGCAGGGGAGGAAGGATTCGAACCCTCGAATGTCGGAATCAAAATCCGATGCCTTAACCGACTTGGCGACTCCCCTACACCGGACGTCGCCCGGGCCTGCTGGCCCTGGCGCCGACCTTCAACTCGTCGCGCTCAATCCGAAACCCAGCCCGCAAGGGGATGTCGCTCCAGACTGCGGCACCTGCGCCACTGCCAGCCCTCGGGCAGATCGGGATCCGCCGGGCCGGCACCGGACACGGTGCCTGCTTCCTTGCCGACCCACGCGAAGACCGCACTGCCCGAACCGGTCATGCGGCTGTTGCCGCAACGCCTTTTCAAGCACTCCAGCGCTTGACCGACCGACGCGCAAAGCGCCACTGCTGCCGCTTGCATGTCGTTCCTGCCAAATCCCTGGGGGTCTGCAAGAAAGTCCGCAACTATAGCAGGTTTTGTGTCGCGTACCAAGAGGGGGCTGGCAAAGATGTCCCGGGTGGCCAGGCCCTGCGGGGGCTTGAGCACCTCCAGCACGGCCCCGGGCAGCGCAAGCGGGGTGAGGCGCTCGCCGATGCCCTCGACCCAGGCCGGCCCGGGGCCCAGGAAGAAGGGCACGTCCGCGCCCACGGTGGCCCCCAGGGCGATGAGCCGCGCGCGCGGCCAGTGCAGGCCCCACAGGCGGTTCAGCGCGATCAGCGTGGTGGCCGCATCCGAGCTGCCACCGCCCAGGCCCGCGCCCCAGGGCACCTGCTTGTCGAGGTGGATGTCGGCGCCGTAGCGGGTGCCGCTGGCCGCCTGCAGGGCGCGTGCCGCGCGCAGGCACAGGTCGTCCTCGGGCAAGGCCGCCCCCAGGTCGTGACGCCGCAGCCGGCCGTCCTCGCGACGCTCGACATGCAGGGTGTCGCACCAGTCGATGGGCACGAAGACCGATTGCAGCAGGTGGTAGCCGTCTGCGCGGCGGCCCACCAGGTGCAGGAAAAGGTTCAGCTTGGCCGGTGCCGGCAGGTCGTAGCAGGCTTTCATGAGTCCACCCGGGCCCGCACAGTCACCGGCACGGGCGCAGCGCGGCGCGCCACGATCAGCCCCTGGTCTGCGCCGTCGAGTTCGACGGTCCAGCCCAGTTGCACGAAGCCGGGCCCGCCCTCGCGCGGCCGGCTCGACGCCCCCGGCCAGGGGCGGGCCCGCAGCCAGTCGAACAAGGCTTCCACCGGCAGCGATTCGCCCATGAGCTCACGCGTGAGTTCGTCCAGGCTCGCGTAGTCCTGGCGTCGCCCCTGCGTCTGCACCCAGGCCTGGCCGGGCTGCCAGCGCGCCACGGCCAGCACGGTCCCCAGCGGACTGGCCAGGCGCAGTTCGCCCCGGTCGGGCCGGCCGAGCAGCTCGAACACGGCCGTGGTCGAGCGCACCTCCTGCGGTGCGTCCACGCGCACGGCCAGCCGCCCCGAGACAGCCAGGGCCAGGGCCTCGTCGGGCGCCGGCAGGCTGGCGCAACCGGCCAGCCCCGCCAGCGCCATCGCGGCCAGGCCTGCGCGCAGCCGGAACCCGCCCGAGCGCGTCACAGGTCCACCTTGAACCGGCGCAAGGTCTCGCGCAGCACCTCGTTGGAGGCATCACGCGCCTGGCCTTCACGCCAGATGCTGCGCGCTTCCTCGCGCCGGCCCAGCACCCACAGCACCTCGCCCAGGTGGGCGGCGATCTCGGTGTCGGGGCGCGCCTGGTAGGCCCGCTGCAGGTGCTGCAGCGCTTCCTCGCGCTGGCCCATGCGGTACTTCACCCAGCCCAGACTGTCGACGATGAAAGGCTCGTCGGGCGCGAGCGACAGGGCTTTCTCGATGAGGGCTCGCGCCTCGTCCAGGCGCAGGTTGCGATCGGCCAGCGTGTAGCCCAGGGCGTTGTAGGCATGGTAGTGGTCGGGCTTGAGCTCGATGACACGCCGCAACAGCCGCTCCATCGCATCCAGGCGGTCGGTCTTCTCGGCCATCATCGCCTGTTCGTAGAGCAGGTCCACGTCATCGGGGAAGCGTTCGCTGGCCTGTCCCAGCACCTGGTAGGCCCGCGGCCACTGGCGCTGGTCGCGCAGCAGGTGGGC
>NZ_JBKBVU010000245.1:0-3947 GCF_046289365.1 Caldimonas sp.
CACACCTGGCCCCCTGCTTGTCCCACTGCCTGGTGGCCCCTGACGGCTCCGCCCGCGCCGACAAGGCCCGGGCCTTGGCGATGAAGATGACGCGCGAACGACGGGGCCCACGCGTCAGTGCGGTGCGTGGTGGTGCGCTGATCAGCCGACGGTGGTCTCGTCGGTTTGGGTGGCGCCGCGGTTGTCCACCCAGGTGACGGCGATGCGGTCGCCGGCCTTGGCCCCTTTCACCACGAACTGCAGAAAGGGGTTTTTGGAGATCGCCGTTCCCCAGTACGCCGTCATCACCACCTGGCCATTGTGGCGCACGCTCACCTGCTGGATGTACCAGGCCGGGATCACGGCGCCGGCGGCGTCCTTGCGCTGGCCGGTTTCCATCTCGTGGGCCATCAGCACCCGCACGGTGGCCTTGCCCCCCGAGGCCTGGGCCCGCAGTCGCATCCGTTCGGTCATGTCCTTGGCTCCTTGCCGTCCCCGCCGCTCAGAATCCGCAGCCGCCCAGCGTTACGCGCACCTCCTTGCGCGCGAACAGCACGCGGCCGTCGCCCATCACCGCCACACCGTAGACAGGGGATGACTCGCTCATCTTCACCCGCGTCGACAGGCTGGGCTCGATGGCCTCGGTGAGGTCGAACACGGCCGCCAGGATGTTGGGATTCTTCTCGATCAGCAGCAGCAGCCGCTTCACGCCGGTCAGCGCGGTGGACAGGCCCAGCGGCACCAGCGCGCCGTTTTCGGCGATGTCCGGTGCACTGAGATGAAGCTCGGTGCTGGCCACGGGGCGGGCGTGGCCCAGGGCCTTGAGCGCATCGTCCATCGAGCGCGTCTCGAAGGCGGCCTTGGGATAGCCACCGGCCTGGGCCAGCGCCACACCCGGCCACACGCCGGCTGCGGCCATCAGCGAGGCCACGGTGGCGGCATGGGCGAGGGCCTGTCTGCGGGTGGGCATGAGAAGTCCTGATCTTCGGGGCCGGCCAACGCCGGCAAGGCTGCCAATTGTCTCAGGCACCGCGCGGGGCTGCCATGCCGGCCGCCGGAAGCCGACCCGTGAGCCGGGTTGAAGCGCCCGCGGCTCAGCGGCCTCCATGCCGCCGTACTTGGCGCGCCACTGGTAGATGGTGGGTTTGCTGAACCCGCCGTGGCGGCAGACATCTTTGTTGACCGGCAGGCCTGACCCGGCCTGCTGCAAGGTACAAGGGCACACCCAGCACCTGCCCCGCGCGCGCCTCATGTTCGACAAGTTCCACGTCGTCTGGCGAATTCAGGAACGCACCAGGCGGCGGCGAGGGCTCGGCGCGCTCTCGCGGGTGTACCAGTGGGCCACGGCGTTGCTGAGCGGTTCATTCAGGAACACGGGCACGAGCACGCTGGTGTCGACATGGACCGTGTCAGTGCCGTGCCCCGCTGCGCAGTGCTTCGATCACGGGCTCGCTCATGGGCATGGCGTTGCGGGCCTCGGCCAGTTCCCGCGAAAGCCTTGCGGTCCCACTGCGCTGGCCGGATCGACAGGCGTGCCGTCCACGCTGAACTGGGCCTCGACCGTGGCCCCTTCACGCAACCCGAGCCGGCGCACGGTGTCGGCCGGGATCCGCAGGGCCAGGCTGTTGCCCCACTTTGCAACTTGCAGGCGCATCAGGCTCGCTCGTTCGAGCGAAAGCTCAAAACGGAATATCGTCATCCATGTCATCGAAGCCCGTGCTGGACTTCTGGGGCGCGGGCTTGGACGCCGCTGGGGCGCGGGCGGCCGGGCGGGAGCCACCACCGCCGCCTTCGCTGCTGCGGCTGTAGCCGCCGCCACCTTCGTCGCCGCCGCCGTCACGGCCGCCGAGCATCTGCATCTGGTCGGCGATGATCTCGGTGGTGTACTTCTCGACGCCGTCCTTGTCCTGCCACTTGCGGGTCTTCAGCCGGCCTTCCACGTAGACCGAGCGGCCCTTCTTGAGGTACTCGCCGGCGATCTCGGCCAGGCGGTCGTAGAAGACCACGCGGTGCCATTCGGTTTCCTCCATGCGCTCGCCGGAGGTCTTGTCCTTCCAGTTGCGCGAGGTGGCGATGGTCACATTGCAGATGGCGGCGCCATTGGGGGTGTAGCGCACCTCGGGGTCGCGGCCGAGGTTGCCGATGAGGATGACTTTGTTGATCGAGGCCATGGCCGGCTCCTGGGAAACTGAAAGTGTCGATTCAATCGGCCATTATGCCGGGCGCGGGTCTTGCAGGGGCTCCCCCATCGGCGGGCTGCGCTTACAGTTGGCAACCAGATGACCCCTCCCCACCATGAACCGGATTTCCTGGCCAATGTGCGCCGGGAGTTGAGCGACACCCGCGCCTGGGTCGATCGCCTCATCGTGCTGGCCTACGCCGCTGCCGCCGGCCTGTTCATCGTGGGCTTCACGCTGCTCAGCAACGCCGCGCTGCACCAGTTCGAAGGGCTCACCGGGCCGCGCCCGTGGCTGGCGCTGGTGTGGACGCCCGCCTGGGTGGTGGCCATCGTGTGGATCACGCAGCGCTTCTTTCCGGGCGCGGCCGGCTCGGGCATTCCGCAGGTCACGGCGGCGATGGACCCGTCGGTGGAGCCCGGGCCGCGCAAGCTGTTCGTCTCGCTGCGCCTGAGCTGCGCGAAGCTGGTGCTCACCTCGGGCTCGATGCTGGCTGGCTTGTCGGTGGGCCGCGAAGGGCCGGCGGTGCAGGTGGGCGCGGGCGTGATGCTGCACGCGCGGCGCTGGCTGTCGCCACGCTCGGGCATCGACGACCGCGCGCTGCTGGCCGCCGGCGGCGCGGCCGGCATCGCCGCGGCCTTCAATGCGCCGCTGGCCGGGGTGGTGTTCTGCATCGAGCAGTTCTGGCGCGGACTCGACAGCCGGGCCAGCTCGGTGGTGATCGGGGCCATTGTGCTGGCGGGCCTGATGGCGGTGTCGGTGTTCGGCAACTTCACCTACTTCGGCGTGATCCGCGTGGGCGCGCTGGACGCTGACCTGCTGCTGCCCGCCGCCGGCGTGATCGTGGCCAGCGGCCTGTTGGGCGGCCTGATGGCGCGGCTGCTGGTGGTGTCGATGACCGGCCTGCCCGACCGCGTGAGCCGGTGGCGCGCGCGCCATCCGCTGCGCTTTGCGGCGGCCTGCGGCTTTGCGGTGGCGCTGATCGGCTGGGTGAGCGGCGGGGCCACGTCAGGCGGCGGCGAGGCCCACACGCGCGAGCTGCTGGCCGGCCAGGCTGACCAGCAGCCCGGGCTCTTCGTGCTGCTGAAGTTCGTGGCCACCTGGCTGTCGAACTGGTCGGGCGTGCCGGGCGGGATCTTTGCGCCCTCGTTGTCCATCGGCGCGGGCCTGGGGCATGACGTGGCCGTGCTGCTGGGCCACCCGGCCACGCCGGCCTTGATCGCTATGGGCATGGCCGGCTTCCTGGCGGCGGCCACGCAGGCGCCGCTGACGGCTTTCATCATCGTGATGGAGATGGTGGACGGCCACGCGATGGTGCTCAGCCTGATGGCCGCGGCCATGCTGGCCAGCCTGGTGTCGCGCCTGCTCAGCCGCCCGCTCTACGGTGCGCTGGCCGAACTGCAGTTGCTGCGGCTGATGCCCAGGCCTCAGACCGCAGCGGAAGCGGGCCCGTCCGGCGAGGCGGGCGCGGCACGCTGACGCGAGGGCGCACGCATCGGCCAGGCCAGCACCAGCCAGGCCAGCAGCGCGCCTGCGCACACGTGGAAGACGGCGGCATAGCCCCAGTGCGTGGCCAGCCAGCCGCCCAGGGCGCCGCCGGCAAACAGGCCCAGCGACTGCGCGGTGTTGTACACCCCCAGCGCCAGGCCCTTGGCCGAGGGCGGCGCCACGCGCGAGACCAGCGAGGGCAGCGAGGCTTCGAGGATGTTGAAGCCCACGAAGAAGGCCAGCAGCAGGCCCACCAGCGCGGCCGGCACCTGCCACCACCAGCCCAGGCCGGCCAGCGTGAGC
>NZ_JBKBVU010000028.1:0-3617 GCF_046289365.1 Caldimonas sp.
GGTGTCGATCATGCGGCGATAGCCGGCCTCGTCCAGCGCGTCCTTCTTCAGCGCCGCCGAGAGCACGCCCACGCCCAGGGGCTTGCCCAGCACCAACACGTCGCCGGGGTGCGCCCCGGCGTTGCGCTTGACCCGGTCGGGGTGAACCAGCCCGAGCACCACCAGGCCGTAGATGGGTTCGACCGAGTCGATGGTGTGCCCACCGGCGATCGGGATGCCGGCCTGCCGGCACACGCTTTCGCCGCCTTGCAGGATGCGGCCGATGACCTCCAGCGGCAGTACATTGACCGGCATGCCCACGAGACCCAGCGCGAGGATGGGCCGCCCGCCCATGGCATAGACGTCGGAGATCGCATTGGTGGCCGCGATGCGTCCGAAGTCGTGCGGGTCGTCGACGATGGGCATGAAGAAGTCGGTGGTGGCGATCAGGGCCTGGTGGTCGTTGAGACGGTAGACGGCGGCATCGTCGGCCGTCTCGATGCCCACCATCAGCGCCTCGGGCACCGGCAGGCCGCGCGTGCTGCGCAGGATCTCGGACAGCACCCCCGGAGCGATCTTGCAGCCGCAGCCCCCACCGTGGGACAGCGAAGTCAGACGCGGAATGGCACAAGCGGTCATGGATGAAGGCCTCGGGCAGTCGTTCGGGCGCGGGCAGCCCGTGGTGTGACAATGCCCGCATCGGCAATTGTGCGGGAATCGACGATGGTGGACATCGACACACCCTTGTTGCGCCAGCTGGGGCGCGATGCCCTGTCCCTGGCCTTGATCGATGCCCGCAACTGTACGTTGCGCCGCTTCGAGGCCTTCGAGCGGGCCGGCAGGCTGCAGGTGCCCTGCCTGCCCGAACTCGACCCGCCGCTGTGGGTACTGGGCCATGTGGCCTGGTTCCAGGAACACTGGATCGGCCGCAATGTGGAACGCTACCGCGGCGCCCAGGCCGACCCGACCCGGCCGAAGCTGGCCTGCGTCGTGCCGCAGGCCGACGCCTGGTACGACCCCTCGCGCGTGCCGCACGACGAGCGCTGGTCGCTGGTTCTGCCCGATGCCGCCGAGACACGCGCCTACCTGGTGGACACCCTGGAGGCCACGCTCGACCTGCTGGCCGGCGCCCCCGAGACCGACGAGGGCCTGTATTTCTTCCGACTGGCGCTGTTCCATGAGGACAGGCACGCCGAGACCTTCGCCTGCATGGCCCAGACCTTGGGGATCGCGATGCCCGATGTGGCCCCGCCCGAGCCGTGCACCCCGCGCGCTCCGCTGGTGGTGCCGCACTGCCGCTGGACGCTGGGCCGTCCGCGCGGCGAGGGCTTCGTCTTCGACAACGAGAAGTGGGCCCACGAGGTGCGTCTGCCCGAGTTCGAGATCGATGCCCAGCCGGTGAGCTGGGCCCAGTACCTGGAGTTCATCGACGATGGGGGCTACGACGACCCCCGCTGGTGGAGCGAGGCAGGCTGGGCCTGGGTGCAGCGCGAGGCGCGCACCGCGCCGCGCCATGTCGAGCAGGTGCGCCACGGCGTGCTGGTGCGACGCTTCGGGGTGCTGACCCAGGTGCCGCTGGCTGCGCCGGCCACGCACGTGAGCTGCCACGAGGCCGAGGCCTGGTGCCGCTGGGCCGGACGGCGCCTGCCCTTCGAGGAGGAATGGGAGGCCGCGCAGGCCCTGGGCCTTCGCCAGGGCCTGCGCAGTGGTGAGGTCTGGGAATGGACGGCCAGCCGTTTCGAACCTTACGCGGGCTTCGAGCCCGATCCCGACCGCGACTACTCGCTGCCCTGGTTTGGCACGCACCGCGTGCTCAAGGGCGGGTCGATGGCCACGCGCGGCAGGCTGAAGGATCCGAAGTACCGCCACTTCCACCTGCCGCACCGCAACGACATCTTCTGCGGCTTTCGCTCCTGCGCCCTGTGAGGCACGGGCTCAGGCCCGGGGCTGCCGGTAGCTCCACCACGGCAGCACCGCGCGCAGGCTGAGCACCTCGCCGCAGCGCTCGGGCGTGTAGCCGGGCAGGGCGGCCAGTTCGGCCTGCCAGGACGGGTCTCGCAGCACCTGCATCAGCCGTTGCACGGCCGGTTGCTCCAGCGACGGGGCGAGCACGGCCAGCACGTAGCGCTCCTGGGCCAGCGGCAGGAAGTCCAGGCCGCGCAGGCGTGCGACGGTCTCGATGCCGAAGCCGGCATCGGCCTGGCCGCTGGCCACGGCCTCGGCCACGGCCGCATGCGAAGGTTCGGTGCGCGCCGCGCTGGACAGCCGGTGCACCGCCAGCCCCGCCTGTGCGCACAGTTCCTCGAACAGCACGCGCGAGCCCGTGCCCGCCGGGCGGATCACGAAGCGCAGGCCGGGGCGGATCAGGTCGGCCAAGCCGTGCAGGCCCAGCGGGTTGCCGCGCGCGACGATCAGGCCCTGGTGGCGCTGCGCGAAGCCGATGAGCTTGTGGCGTCCCGGCCGCAGCCTGGGCCGGTAGGTGCGCGCCGTGGCCGAGCGGCGATCGGCGTCCAGACGCAGATGGAAGCCGGCCACCAAGCAGCGCCCCTCGTTGAGCGCCTCCAGCGCATCGATGCTGCCGCTGAACTGCAAATCCAGGTGCAGGCCCGCGCGGGCCGAGCGCTCGCGCAGGCGCGGCAGGGCCTCATCGTGGCTGGCTTGCAGGCTCAGCACGAGGGCCTGCGCGTCGAAGACCACGGCAAAGGCCCGCTCGAGCTCGCCGCGCAGGGCCTCGATCTGGGGTGTGAGCCTCGCACGGGCGCGGCGCTCGGCCCACAGCAGCTTGTCGCCCAAGGGCGAGAGCTGTGCGCGCTGCCCCTTCACCCACAGCACCAGCGGCTGGCCCAGCTCGGCTTCCCAACGCTTGAGTTCGCCCCACACATGGCGGTAGGAGAGCTTCAGCTCGCGCGCCGCAGCCGAGATGGACCCCCCCCGGTGGATGGCCTCGAGCAGCCGCATCAGCGGGTGATGCAGGTCTTCGACCGGCTCGTCCGGTGCGCACAGCGCATAGCGCAGCGAAATCCTATGCATGGGGCTTCATATCGCCTTGGCGGGAAGGGAGGCCTAGCATAACGAGCATGACCCGATCCTCTGCATGAACACCTTGGCCGACAGCATCGCTCAGGCGATCGCGCTCCTTTTGTCCTTCGACCCGCGCCTGTGGAGTATCGTGGCGCTGTCGCTGCAGGTCAGCGGCGCAGCCAGCCTCATCGCGATGGGGTTGGGGCTGGGGCTGGGCGCCTGGATCGCGGTGAGCCGTTTCGCCGGCCGCCAGGCGGTGCTCGTGCTGCTCAACACCTCGCTGGCCCTGCCGGCGGTGGTGGTGGGGCTGATGGTCTACCTGCTGCTGTCGCGCGCGGGGCCGCTGGGGTCGCTGGGCCTCCTTTTTACGCCCACGGCGATGGTGGTCGCCCAGGTGGTGCTGGTGCTGCCCATCGTCACCGCGCTGGTGCGCCAGCATCTGGAAGGCGCGATGAACGATCACGGCGAGCAGTTGCGCTCGCTCGGGGCGGGGCGCTTGTGCAGTGCCCTGATCCTGGCCTGGGACGAGCGCACGGCGCTGGCCACGGTGGCCCTGGCGGCCTTCGGCCGCGCGATTGCCGAGGTGGGCGCCGTGATGATCGTGGGCGGCAACATCG
>NZ_JBKBVU010000028.1:3627-25464 GCF_046289365.1 Caldimonas sp.
CGCGTGATGACCACCGCGATCGCGCTGGAGACCAGCAAGGGCGACCTGCCGCTGGCCCTGGGACTGGGGCTGGTGCTGCTGGCGGTGGTGTTGGCGCTGAACGTGCTGATCGCGGCCTTGCGCCAGTGGCGCGAACGGCAGGACGAGGCCGACGCATGAGCGCTCGCGCACGGCTGCTCCGAAGAGAGCGCGTCCTTCCGTCGGGGACGCGGTCACGCAGCAACCGGAGGATCGTGCAGTGAGCGCATCGTCGACGCCTTTGCGCCTGGTGAGCCGCTCGTCGCGCGCGCAGCCGGCCCTGCAGATCGGGCTGGAGGGCGCCAGCGTGCGTTTTGGCGGCAAGACGGCGCTGCACGGCGTGGACCTCAAAGTGCATGCCGGCGAGCGGATCGCCTTCGTCGGGGCCAATGGTTCGGGCAAGAGCACGCTGCTGCGGGTCTTGCATGGGCTGGTGCCGCTGACCGAAGGCCGCCGGTACTGCGGCCGGCGTGAGGACGGACGGGCCTGGCGCCAGGCGATGGTGTTCCAGCGCCCGCACATGCTGCGGCTGAGCGTGCGCCACAACGTGGCCCTGGGCCTGTGGCTGGCCGGTGTGCCCTGGCGTGAATGCGCCGCGCGTGCCGATGAAGCCCTGCGCCGGGTGGGGCTGCACACCCAGGCCGACCGGGCGGCCCGGGTGCTGTCGGGCGGTCAGCAGCAGCGCGTGGCGTTGGCACGGGCCTGGGCCCTGCAGCCCGATGTGCTGCTGCTGGACGAGCCCACCGCCAGCCTGGACCCCTCGGCCAAGCGTGAGGTGGAGGCCTTGATCGAGCAGTTCGCCGGCCAGGGGCTCACCGTGCTGATGAGCTCGCACAACCTGGGCCAGGTGCGGCGCCTGGCCACCCGTGTCGTCTACCTCGAGCAGGGCCGGCTGCTGGCCGATGTCGATGTCGATCGCTTCTTCCACGGCGAGCTGCCGCGACAGGCGCAACTCTTCCTCAAAGGAGAACTGCCATGGCGCTGACACGCGGGCGACTGATTCGCCTGGCCGCCCTCGGGCTGCTGGCCGCCGCAGCGGGCCTGTCGCAGGCTCAGGAGCGTTTCATCGTGATGGCCTCGACGACTTCGACCGAGCAGTCCGGCCTGTTCGCCCACCTGCTGCCGGCCTTCCGGCAGGCCACCGGGATCGAGGTGCGGGTGGTGGCCCTGGGCACCGGCCAGGCGCTGGAGATAGGCCGGCGGGGCGATGCGGATGTTGTCTTCGTGCATGACCAGGACGCCGAGGAGAAGTTCGTCGCCGAAGGCTTCGGCCTGAAGCGCTTTGCGGTGATGTACAACGATTTCGTGCTCGTGGGCCCGAGCAGCGACCCGGCGGGCGTCAGGGGGCGCGACATCGTGGCCGGCTTGCGCAAGGTGGCGGCCGCCGGCGCCCCCTTCATCTCCCGCGGCGACAAGAGCGGCACCCATGCGGCCGAACTGCGCTATTGGAAGGCTGCGGGCATCGATGCGCCCGACACCCGCGTGAGCGGCTACAAGGCCTGCGGATGCGGCATGGGGCCGGCGCTGAACATCGCGTCCGGCAGCCAGGCCTACGTGCTCACCGACCGCGGCACCTGGCTGTCGTTCAGGAACCGCGGCGACCTGGCCGTGTTGGTCGAGGGGGACCGGCGGCTGTTCAACCAATATGGCGTGATCGTGGTCCACCCGGCGCGCCATCCGCATGTGAAGCGCGAGCTGGCGCAGGCCTTCGTCGACTGGGTGGTCTCCGACGCCGGGCAGGCGGCGATCGCGGCCTACCGCATCGGTGGCGAGCCTTTGTTCTTCCCGAACGCGAAGACCGCTCCTTGAGCGGAGGTCAAGCCGGCGAGGTGCCTGCCTTGCGCAGCTTGCGGTACAAGGTGTTGCGCCCGATGCCCAGTTGCCGGGCCGCTTTCGAGACATTGCCGCCAGCGGCGGCGACGGCGCGGCGGATGGTCTCCAGCTCGACGGCCTGCAGCGTGGCCGCCGCAGGAGCGGCGGTGGCGGGCGTCGCCGGCCGCTCGACGAGCGCCGGCGGGGGCATTGCGGCCGTGGGTGCACTGGGCCACAGGGTGGGCCAGTTGAAGAAGGCGCGCAGATAGAGCGCCCGCTCGGGCCGGCCGGGGCACTGCGACGCGACCTTCAGCGGTTCGTCGCCGTGGCGCCGGCAATGGTCGATGACCTCGCCGACGGTGACCCCGAGCACGGCCTGCAGCCCCTGCACCCGCAGGGCCGCGGCACTGAGGCCGAGCTCCTGCAAGGCGGTACGGTTCGCGCCCAGCACAGCCCCGTCGGGGGACACCGCCAGCAGGCCCTCGCGCACCGTGCCCAGCATCTCGGGCCGCGGATGGAAATGCAGCCGCAGCCCCTGGCGGAAGCGGTCGCTGAACCAGTGGTTTTCGATCATCTGGGCCGACAGGCTCACCAGCGCCAGCGTGTGCGGGTGGTAGGAACGCTGGTCGCCGGTCACGTCCAGCACTCCCATCACCTGGCCCGCATGGTCGAAGATGGGGCAGGCCGAGCAGGTCAGGAAGTGGTTGGCCCGCACGAAGTGCTCGCTGCCATGCACTAGCGTGGGCGTCTCGTCGAACAGGGCCGTGCCGATCGCGTTGGTGCCCTTGGTGGCCTCGGACCAGTTCACGCCGGGCGCCAGGGCGATCTGCTGGGCCTTTTCCATGAAGCCGTCGTCGCCCAGGCTGTGCAGGATGGTGCCCTGGCTGTCGGTGAGCACCACCAGGCTGCGGGTGAAGACGATCTGCTCGAACAGCATCTCCATCACCGGCACCGCATGTCGCCACAGCCGCTGGTTGCGCTCGCGCATCTCGCGCAGGCGGGTCTGGGGCACGGGGCTCAGGTCCGGCACGGCACGGGCGTCCACGCCCAGGGCGGCGCAGCGTTCGTGGCTGCGCGCAATCGCGCTGTCGTGGGCGGCTGGCACCAGGGCCGAGCCGGTGGGTGCCCAGGGCTCGCGGGAGCGTCCGGCGGGGCTGTCGAACGGGGGCATGGCGTCTCCTGGCCTTCGGGTCGGGCGTGTCGCCCGCGGCGGCGATCGCCGGGCCCCGGCCGCGACACGGCGGCCGGAGGCGATCACCGCCTGCCAGTGTGGCACCGGGGGGGCGGCTTGCCAAGGCGGGGCCGCCCGGGGGCAGGTGTCCCAGCCTGGAACAGCGGCCGCGCCGGACCCCCCGGAAAACCCGGGTTAGGCCTAGGTTTGCAGCCTCGCGGCCTCGGAAGAAGATTGCATCGCACCGGACCAGGGCGCGGCCATGCCGCGCCGCACGAACCCACCAGCCAACCGAAAGGCGAGCCATGCAAAAGGTTCTGCACATCAATCCCGAGAAGTGCACCGGCTGTCTGCAATGCGAGATGGCCTGCAGCTTCGAGAACTACGGGGTGTATGCGACGTCCAAGTCGCGCATCAAGGTCTTCGACTTCCACCACACCGGCCGCAAGGTGCCCTACACCTGCACACAGTGCGACGAGGCCTGGTGCCTGCATGCCTGCCCGGTGGAGGCCATCACGATCGACAAGATGACCGGCGCCAAGGTGGTGAGCGAAACCACCTGCGTGGGGTGCAAGGTCTGCACCATCGCCTGCCCCTTCGGCACCATCAACTACGTGCAGGAGACCGGCAAGGTCCAGAAATGCGATCTGTGCGGCGGCAAGCCGGCCTGTGCCGAAGCCTGCCCCACCCAGGCCATCACCTTCGTCGATGCCAACTGGACCGGCCTGGACCGCATGAAGGCCTGGGCCGACAAGCTCGGCAACCAACCGGCAGCCGCCTGAAAGGAGTGCATCATGTCCTGGGCTGGCAAGATCCTGCGCGTGAACCTCACCACCGGTGAGTGCAAGAGCGAACCGCTGAACATGACCTGGGCCAAGCAGTACCTGGGTTCGCGTGGCCTCGCATCGAAGTACCTGACCAGCGAGATCGACCCGAAGGTCGATCCGCTGTCGCCGGACAACAAGATCATCTGGGCCACCGGCCCGCTGACGGGCACGATGGCCTCCACCGGCGGGCGCTATACGGTGGTCACCAAGGGGCCGCTGACCGGCGCCATCGCCTGCTCGAACTCGGGCGGCTACTGGGGCGCCGAGCTGAAGATGGCCGGCTGGGACATGGTCATCTTCGAGGGCCGGTCACCCAAGCCCGTCTATCTGTCCATCGAAGACGACAAGGCCGAGCTGCGCGATGCCGCCCATCTGTGGGGCAAGTCGGTGTGGGAGACCGAGGAGATCATCAAGAAGCAGCACCAGGACCCGCTCACCCGCATCTCCAGCATCGGGCAGGCGGGCGAGAACCTGGTCCTGTTCGCCGCGGTGGTCAACGACCTGCACCGCGCTGCCGGCCGCTCCGGCGTGGGCGCGGTGATGGGCAGCAAGAACCTCAAGGCCATCGCCGTGCGCGGCACCAAGGGCGTGGGCAACATCGCCAACCCCAAGGAGTTCATGAAGGTCACCTTCGAGAAGAAGAAGATCCTCGCCGACAACGCCGTCACCGGCCAGGGCCTGCCCACCTATGGCACCCAGGTGCTGATGAACGTGATCAACGAGGTGGGGGCGCTGCCCACGCGCAACCACCGTGACAGCCAGTTCGAAGGGGCCAAGGACATCTCGGCCGAGGCCATGGCCACGCCGCGCAAGAGCGATGGCAAACCCCAGCTCGTGACCAACCAGGCCTGCTTCGGCTGCACCATCGCGTGCGGTCGCATCAGCAAGATCGACCAGACCCACTTCTCGGTGGAGAACAAGCCGCAGTACTGGGGGGCCTCCGGCGGCCTGGAGTACGAGGCGGCCTGGGCGCTGGGCGCAGCCAACGGCGTGAACGACCTGGAGGCGCTGCAGTATGCCAACCTGATCTGCAACGAACAGGGCATGGACCCGATCTCCTTTGGCGCCACCATCGGTGCGGTGATGGAGCTCTACGAGATGGGCGTGCTCAAGAAGGAGCAGATCGGCATCGAGGCGCCCTTCGGCTCGGCCAAGGCCCTGTGCGAGCTGGCCGACATGACGGCCAAGGGCGTGGGCTTCGGCAAGGAGATCGGGCAGGGCAGCAAGCGGCTTTGCGCGAAGTACGGCCATCCCGAGCTGTCGATGAGTGTCAAAGGCCAGGAGTTCCCAGCCTACGATGCCCGCGGTATCCAAGGCATGGGCCTGACCTATGCCACCAGCAACCGCGGAGCCTGCCACCTGCGCAGCTACACCGTGGCCTCCGAGATCCTGGGCATCCCGATGAAAACCGACCCGCTGGTGGCCGATGGCAAGCCCGAGCTGGTCAAGGCCTTCCAGGACGCCACGGCCGTGTTCGACTCCGCCGGTATCTGCATCTTCACCAGCTTCGCCTGGGGCCTGGCCGATGTGCAGCCGCAGGTGGCCGCGGCCTGTGGCGAGGAGTTCACGCTGGAATACCTCAACGAGGTGGGCGAGCGCATCTGGAACATGGAGCGCGACTTCAACAACCGGGCCGGCTTCACCGCCAAGGACGACACCCTGCCGCCGCGTCTGCTCAACGAAGGGGCCAAGACCGGACCGGCCAAGGGTCTGACCAGCAAGCTGCCCGAGATGCTGCCCAAGTATTACGAGGTGCGCGGCTGGACACCCGATGGCCAGCTCAAACCGGAGACGCGCGCCCGCCTGGGCCTGTGACCCCGGCTGTCTGACCCCGTGGGGCGGCCCAGCGCGCTGGCGCCGCCCCTTGTTTTTTGGAGCCTTTCATGAAGCACGTCATCCTCGGCGCCGGCCCGGCCGGCGTGATCGCCGCGGAGACCTTGCGCAAGCACGCCCCGCGCGACGAGATCGTCCTGATCGGCGACGAGCGCGAGCCACCGTACTCGCGCATGGCCATTCCCTACCTGCTGATCGGCAACATCGGCGAGCCGGGCACCTACCTGCGCAAGGCCCCCGATCACTTCCAGCGCCTGAACATCCAGGTGCGCCAGCAGCGCGCCAAGCGGCTCGACGCAGCCGCGCGCCGCCTCACGCTCGATGACGACAGCGTGCTTGGCTTCGACACCTTGCTGATCGCCACCGGCTCCAGCCCGGTGCGCCCGCCCATCCCCGGCATGAACCTGCCCGGCGTGCATCCCTGCTGGACGCTGGAGAACGCGCGCGCCATCGAGCGCCTGGCGGTCAAGGGTGCACGTGTGCTGCAGATGGGCGCCGGCTTCATCGGCTGCATCATCATGGAGGCCTTGGCCATGCGGGGCGTGCAGCTCACGGTGGTGGAAATGGGCGATCGCATGGTGCCGCGCATGATGGGGCCCACGGCCGGTGGCATGATCAAGCGCTGGGTGGAATCCAAGGGGGTGACGGTCTTCACCGGCACGCGCGTGGAGGCCATCGAGAGCGGCACGCCGCTGAAGGTGCGTCTGTCCAACGGACAGCACCTGAGCGTCGATCTCGTGATCAGCGCCACCGGCGTGAAACCCAACATCGGCTTCCTCGAGAACTCGGGTGTGACTTGCCTGCAGGGGGTGTTGACCGATGAGCACATGCGCACCAACGTCCCGGGCATCTATGCCGCCGGCGACTGCGCCGAGGCGCTGGACCTGGTGACGGGCCGGCCCATCGTCAGCGCGATCCAGCCCAACGCGGCCGACCAGGCCTACGTCGCAGCGATGAACATGGCCGGCAAGGCGGCCGTGCTCAAAGGCGTGACGCAGATCAACGTGCTTGACACTCTGGGGCTCATCAGCACGAGCTTCGGGGACTGGCAAGGGGTGCCGGGGGGTGATCGGGTGGAACTCACCGACGAGGCCGGCTGGAAGCACCTGAGCCTGCAGTTCGACGGGGATCGTCTGGTGGGCTGCAACAGCATCGGCTGGACCGACCATGTGGGGGTGATGCGCGGCCTGGTGGAAGGCCGGGTGCGCCTGGGCGCGTGGAAGGACCGCCTGCTGCGCGAGCCCACGCGGCTGATGGAGGCCTACCTCGCCTGCGCGCAGTCGCAGCACCAGTGGCAGGCGGCCCGGCTGAAAGCCGCGGCATGATGTGCCCATGAAGATCACCTTCAAGCTCTACGCCACACTGACCGATTACCTGCCGCCGCAGGCGCGCAGCGACAACCGCATCGAGCTCGATGTGGATCCGCAGGCCACGATCGAGCAGATCGTGGCCCCGTTCAACCTGCCGATGAAGCTCGTGCACCTGGTGCTGGTCAACGGCGTCTTCGTGCCGCCGCAGGAGCGCTCCACCCGCCGCCTGCAGGAGGGCGACGTGTTGGCGATCTGGCCCCCCATCGCCGGGGGCTGAGGGCCATGCAGTCGCACTATCCCGAGTGCTTCGAGCGGGAGATGGGCTGCACCGAGGCCGAATGGCTGGGATGGCTGCCAGGCGCGGTCGCCCAGGCCGCGCTGCGGTTGCAGCCGGGACGGGCGCAGGTGGCGCTCGGCGCCGGCTGCCTGCATCTGCGCTGGCAGCCCCTGCCGCCGCGGCGGATCGCGCTGGTGCAATTGCCGCGCCTGTTCGTGTCCTTCCGCTTCGAGGGGGTGGGGCCGGCTCAGCGACAGGCCTTCATGCGCCACTTTGACTTGTACATGCAGCGCGGCGGGGGATGAGGCCGGCGCCGGCCCGCCTGCTGCACGCGGCCGGCTTGGTATGGTGGCGGCTGTCGAGCATCACCCTGCGGGTTCCTCTATGTCCGTCCTGTCCCTCGTGCTGCGCCGCCTGCGCGCGGCGATCCCCGGTCTTCTCGCCGTCGCTGGCTGGGTGCCGATGGCCCCGGTGCATGCCGCCGACGAGGTGCCCTTCATCACCACCCCCGACCACGTGACCCAGGCGATGCTGGAGCTCGCCCGAGTAGGGCCGGACGATTTCCTCGTCGATCTCGGCTCGGGCGATGGCCGCATCGTCATCACCGCGGCACGCCGCTTCGGGGCCCGCGGTCTGGGGGTGGAGATCGTGCCGGAGCTGGTGGCCCGCAGCATCGTGAATGCGCGCCAGGCCGGCGTGGCCGACCGCACCGAGTTTCGTGTGCAGGACCTGTTCCACACCGACCTGTCGCATGCCAGCGTGGTCACGATGTACCTGCTGCCCGAGGTCAATCTGGCGCTGCGGCCGCGGCTGGAGCAACTGGCCCCCGGCACCCGCATCGTTTCGCACGACTGGGACCTGGGCGATTGGCTGCCCGATGAGAGCCGCACCCTGGACGTGCCCGACAAACCGGTGGGCCGCGAGAAGCTCAGCCGCTTGTACCTGTGGGTGGTGCCGGCGCGGGTGGAGGGGCTGTGGTGCGGTCTCGGCGACGGACGAGGCCTGACGCTGAGCCTGCGCCAGCGCCATCAGGTGTTCGATGCCACCTTGGGCCGCGAGGGCCGGGCGGCATTGGGACTGGTGGGGCGTATCCACGGGCGGTGGCTCGCCGCGCTGCAGGCAGGACGCGGCACGGACGGGACGTGGCGCTGGTCGCTCGAAGGCGGGCAGCTTCACCTGGTGCACTCCGGCGATGCCGCCTGGGCACGCACGGGCCTGCGGTTCGAGCGCGCCGGCAGCGCCGGCTGCAGTGCGCCCTGATGCGCTATCGTTGCAGGAATTCCTGTGTGCAGAGGAACCGACGACCATGCATCCTTTCTTCCTTGCGAACGACCCCGTGCGGGGCGGTGAACCGGGCGACAAGGCCGAGAAGTCCGACAAGGCGGGCAACCTCGCCGAGCGTCTGGTCTTCCAGTCGCGCTTCATCCTGGTCTTTGGCGAGATCAATCCGGCCGTCGCGCGCACGACCTGCGAGAAGCTGATCGCGATGGCGCAGGAGTCCGATGCCCCGATCCACGTGCTGGTGTCCTCGCCGGGCGGCCATGTGGAGTCGGGCGATGCCATCCACGACATGATCCGCTTCGTGCGTGCACCGGTCACCACCATCGGTACCGGCTGGGTGGCCAGTGCCGGTACGCACATCTTCCTGGCCGCGCCCAGGGAGCGCCGTGTGTGCCTGCCCAACACGCGCTTCATGATCCACCAGCCCGGCGGCGGCGCTGGCGGCCAGGCCACCGACATCGCCATCCAGGCGCGCGAGATCCTGCGCATCCGCGAGCGCATCGCCCGCCACACCGCGGCGGCCACCGGGCAACCGCTGGAGAAGGTGCAGGCCGACATGGAGCGCGACTATTGGATGAACGCGCAGGAGGCGATCGACTACGGCATCGTCTCGCGCATCATCGAGCGCTACACGGAGCTGGGCTGAACGCCGCAAGGCGCCTGGTCGTGCTCGCGCACGCCGTGCCGGCGCAACACCTGTGCCTCGCCGGCCTGACCCGGCTCGCGTGGGGTGCAGTGCTCGGCCGAGGGTGTGCGTGAGTGTTAGCCGCTGGCTGGGTTGAGGTTCAGGCCACCTATGCGGTGCTGGTGGCGCGCACCTCGGCCAGCGTGGTCACGCCGGCCAGCACCTTGAGGATGCCGTCCTGTCGCAGGGTGCGCAGCCCCTCGGACAGGGCCTGGCGCAACAGGGTGTCGGCGCGCGCGCCGGTCTGGATCAGGTGGCGCAACTCGCGGCTGACCACCATCAGCTCATGCAGGCCCGCCCGGCCCCTGAAGCCGGTGTGGTTGCATTTTTCGCAGCCGGGGCTGTCGTGGTGCATCAGGCGGCCGTCACGGCCGTGGCGCTCGATCCAGCCGTTCAGCACGGCTTCGCGCGTGAAGCGCGGGTCGTCCTTCGGGCACACGTGCAGGTAGTCGGCCAGCAGTTCCTCGACTTCCTCGGCGGTGGCGGGGCGGCTGGTGCGGCATTCGTTGCACAGCCGGCGCACCAGGCGCTGCGCCAGCACGGCCAGCAGCGAGTCGGCGAAGTTGAAGGGGTCCATGCCCATGTCGAGCAGGCGCGTGACGGTCTCCGGTGCGCTGTTGGTGTGCAGGGTGGACAGCACGAGGTGTCCGGTGAGCGAGGCCTCGATCGCGATCTGCGCGGTTTCCTGATCGCGGATCTCGCCGACCATGATCACATCGGGGTCGGCGCGCAGGAAGGCGCGCAGGGCCTTGGCAAAGGTCCAGTCGATCTTGGGGTTGACCTGCACCTGGCGCAACCCGGGCTGGGTGATCTCCACCGGGTCCTCGGCCGTCCAGATCTTTCGTTCGGGCACGTTGATGTAGCTCAACGCCGAATGCAGCGTGGTGGTCTTGCCCGAGCCGGTGGGGCCCACGCACAGCACCAGGCCGTGCGGGCGCTCCATCGCCTGCTGCAGTCGCTCGAGGTTGTCGCTGGCCAGGCCGAGCTGGTCCAGCGGGATGGGCTTGGCCGAGGCCAGGATGCGCATCACCACGTCTTCGAGGTTGTTGTTCGTGGGGATGGTGGCCACACGCAGCTCCAAGCGGTGCCCGGGCATGAAGCGGGCGAAGTTGATCTTCCCGTCTTGCGGCTTGCGGCGCTCGGAGATGTCGAGGTCGCACATGATCTTGATGCGCGCGACCAGGGCATTGCGGTAGGTGTGGGGCAGTTCCAGATAGGGTTGCAGCAGGCCGTCCTTGCGGAAGCGCACCTTCACCTTCTCGCGGCCCGGGTAGCATTCGATGTGGATGTCGGAGGCCCCCTGCTGATGCGCATCGACGATCATCGTGTTGATCAGTCGCACCAGCGAATTGTCCGACTGCTCGATCAAGGGCTCGTCGATCCCCTCGTCGGCGGCTGCGGGGCTGTCCTTCTCCAGCGATTCGACAAGACGACCGGCCGTGTCGGGCTCGAACTCGATCGGCGCGAGTTGTGCGTGCAGCGACCACACGTCGCTGCCGATCTTCTCGTAGGCCTGGCGGATCGCCAGACCCAGGCTGCCCACCCGGGCCAGGGCGGGCACGATCTTGAGCTGGCTGACGAACTCCAGTTCCTCCAGGGCCTCGCGCTGCGAGGGATCTTCCATCGCCACGGCGAGCCGCCCGTCCCACAGCTGCAGCGGCAGCACCTCCAGGCGCGAGGCCATCGCGAAGGGGATCTTGCGCAGCGCCTCCACGTCGGTGGGGAAGTTCGTCACGTCCACCAACGGATAGCCCATCTTGTGGGCCAGCGCGGTCTGCAGATCCTGGCGCGAGACCAGTTGCATGCGCACCAGCAGCTCGCCCAGCGGCACGCTGCGGTCTGAGCGTTGCTGCGCCAGGGCCTCTTCGAGCTGCGCCGGCGTGATCATGCCCAGCGACACCAGGGCCTCGCCGATGCGCATCATCGGCATGCGCGCTTGCTGTTCGAGGGCGGCCTTGAGCTGCTCGGGCTCGACGATCTGTCGAGTGAGCAAGATGTCGCCGAGCTTGCGCTCGCGCAGGGCCTCTTGCTCGCGCACGGCCTGCTCGACTTGCTCGGCCGTGGCGGCCCGGTGCGAGACGAGCACGTCGCCGATGCGTGGACCGAGCTCGACGCGCTCATAGGCCGAGCGCGGCACGAACAGCCGGTGCACGCCCCCGTGCTCGTCCACCGGCGGGAAGAGGAACAGCCCGGCGTCGGTCTCCACATGGCCCACCGTCTCGCCGGTCAGCGCCTGGCCCTGGCGCATGTGCACGCGGTAAGGGGTGCGCGGGCGGGCATCGAGCAGCCCGGCGCGGTTGTCCTGCTCGGCCAGAGGCTGGGCCGGCAGCACCTCGCGCAGGGTCAGGGTGCGGAACTGCTCGAAGCGCAGCGACATCGTCGTGCGTGCCGGCGGCACTTGCACATAGGCCACCCGCTCCTCGGGCACGAAGAAGATGAGCCGGCCCGACAGGAGCCGCTGGTTCAGGCCCTCGATGTCACATGCGATCGGCTGCTGCTGTTCCTGTGCGGCCGGGTAGGCGGCAAAGGGCGGGGTGGGCCAGCGGAAGGCGGCATGCCGGGACTTCTCACGTGCAGGCACAGCGGGCGCCTCGTGCAAGGGCATCGGGAGGGTGTCGGTCGTCATGGTCGTGGTCGGCGCAGTCCGCGGGCACCTTGCCCAGGCTGCCGTCTACTGTCGGGCACCGGCGACCGGCCTGAGCCTCGGAATAAACCGGCATCGGCCGTCCTGTTTCGCGGATGCCTGCGAAGCGCCCGCCTTGCTGGCGTGTGCCGGCGCTTGGCATACTGTCGCATTGGTGCGACGCGCGCCGCCTTCTCATGCTTTGACGACCCATCGCTTGGACTTCTCCGTCGTTGCTCTGGCCAGCGCCGTGCTGGGACTGCTGCTGGCCCTGGTGCTGGCCCTGACGATTCCCTACGTCCCCGACGCGGAGGGAGCGGGCTACTGGGTCTTGGCTTTTCTGCCCTTGGGCCTGGGCAGCGCCTTGATTGCGCGCGGTGAGCAGTTGCCGGCGCTGCTGCTGCTGTTGCGCGAGCCCCTGCTGCTGCTGGGCTATGCGCTGTTGCTCATCGGGTTGAGGCACTACCTGCGTCTGGGTCGGCCCTGGACGCTGGCCGGGACCGTGGTGTTCGCCGGGATGGTGCTGTCGGCGTTCTTCGTCGCGGTGTTTCCCAACCCCGAGGCCCGCTTGGCCGTGCGCACCGGTGGCATTGCCATCCTGATGGGGGCGGCGGTGTGGAGCCTGCGCGGCATCGGCAGTGGTGGGCTTCGGGCGGTGCGGCTGTTCCTGCAGGGGGCTTGCGGCCTGATCGCCTTGCTGGCCGTGTTGCGTCTGCTCGCGCTGGGTTTGCTCGCCCTGGGGGTTGCGCTGCCCGGGGTGGGGCGCATGCTGGGCATCCAACTGGCCAGCATGGTCACCACGCTGTGCGTGCTGGCGGTCATCTGCGGTCTGACCCTGCTGATGACGGCCCGGATGAACGAGGCCCTGCTGCAGTTGACCATCCGAGACCCGCTCACCGGGGTGCTCAACCGGCGCGGTCTGGACGATGCGATGGGCACCGTGCTGGCCTTCGCCCGGCGGGTGGGCCGTCCGGTGGCGGTGCTGGCCTGTGACATCGACCACTTCAAGCGCGTGAACGACACCCATGGCCATGCCCAGGGCGATGCGGTGCTGCGGGATTTTGCCGCGCTCCTGGCCGAGCACCTGCCCCAGGCCGACCTCGTCGGCCGCCTCGGCGGCGAGGAGTTCGCCGTGGTCCTGCCCGGCGCCGACGGCCCTGAGGCCCTGCGCGAGGCCGAACGCCTGCGGGCGGTGGTGGCGGCCCATGCCTTTTCGGTGCAGGGGCAGCGCCTGCCGCTGACCGCCAGCTTCGGCGTGGCCTCGGCTCCCGGTGCACAGGCCTCCTGGACCGAGCTGATCGCCCGGGCCGATGCCGCGCTGTATGACGCCAAGGCCCAAGGGCGCAACCGCTGCGTGCTGGCCCCGTCGGCCTCGGCCGAGGGGCCGCGCACCGAGCCTGCCGTCCTTGTGGCGGGAGGGTAGGGCCATGAACCTGGGCGCACCACAGTACTGGGGCCTGCTGCTGGCCATGATGTTGCTGTCACTGATCGTGCTGGGCCTGCTGGCCCTGCTGCGGCGTGTGGCGGCCGACCAACCAGGCCCGGAGGTCTGGACGCGCGCGCTGGCCTGGGTGGTGCTGGGCATGGGCCTGGCTGGCGTGGCCGCGCTGCACACCGGCACGGCCTGGCGGATCGCCTATGCCTTCGGTTCGGGCTTGTTACTGCTGGGGATCGGCCTGCTGGGCGAGGGCCTGCGGCGCTTCCAGGGCCAGCGCATGCGCATGCGAGGGGTCCTGACCGTGGTGGCGGCTGCCGTGAGCGTCATCCTCGTGTTCGAAGCCGGGGGGCGGTCCTTCGGCAGCCTCTTGTGGGTTTCGGCGGTGGCGGCGCTGATGTGGTTGAACGTCGGTTGGGTGGCCTGGCACAGCATGAGGCCGGGCTTCCTGGCGATCCACCTCGGGCTGCTGCTCAGCGCCCTGGTGCTGGCGGCCGGGTGGATCACGCGGGGCGCCGTGCTGGCACAGGCGGGGCCGCAGCATTGGCGCGACGCCTTGCCCGAGGCCAATGCCTGGCTGCTGATGTTGTCCTTCGTCGCCTCGGGCACGCTGGCCCTGCTGTTCGTGCTGCTGGTCAACTTCCGCCTGGCCGAGAAGCTGCGGGCCGAGGCCGTGCGCGACCCCCTCACCGGGGCGCTCAACCGGCGCGGCTTCGAAGACCGCAGCAGCCGTCTGATGGCGCTGTCGGCCCAGTTGGGCCAGTCGGTGACCGTGCTGGTCCTGGACATCGACCACTTCAAGAACGTCAATGACCAGCATGGCCACCAGGTGGGCGATCGGGTGCTCAAGGCGCTGTCGGCGCTGGTGCACCGGGCCAAGCGTGAGACCGATCTGTTCGCCCGGCTGGGCGGCGAGGAGTTCTGTCTCGTGCTGCCCGGCACCGACGTGCCCGGCGCCCGCGTTTTCGCCGAGCGGCTGCGCCACAGCTTCGAAGTTCTGGAGATCGACACCGGCAGCCGTTTCCTGCGCTGCACGATGAGCATCGGCGTGGCCTATGCGTCGGCGGCGATGCTGCAGTCCCGGCGTGTGGACCTCGTGGACCTGCTGCACCAGGCCGACGAAGCCCTGTACGAAGCCAAACGGGCCGGCCGCAACCGGCTTCGCTTCTATGCCTCGCCCGAGGTCGTCTCCAGCCGGCTGGACTCGCGCCTGTTCGCCACGACCAGCGCCCCCTCGGACTTCGGTGCTTCGCGTCCCGCCTGGGGGAATTCCTCGGCTGGGCGCTGAACGGGCGCCCACGCAGGTAACCTGTTGGCTGTTTGCACCGAATCTACGCTCAGGCCGACGGATCGCCCCGGTGCGGCGGCCCCGTGGACTCGGGCCCGTCCCGACGCAGAACTCCGAGGCGACCTCTCATGACCCGACCGGCTGACCTGACCGACTCTTACCGCTGGATGGCCCGCTACAACCGCTGGTTCAACCGGCGGCTGTACGAGGCCGCCGCCCGGCTGGACGATGCGCAACGCAAGCGTGACTGCGGGGCCTACTTCGGATCGGTGCATGCCACGCTGAACCATCTGGTCGTTGCCGACAAGCTGTGGCTGGGGCGTTTGCGGGACCAGGGCACGCCCTTCGACCTGCTGCCGGCCGAGGTCGTGCACCTGGGCGTCTTCCGTGGCCTGGACATGCCGCTCTTCGACGACTTCGAGGCCATGCGTGCGCATCGCGACGTGATGGACGCGGCCATCGAGGATCTGGCCGAGCGCCTCACGGTGCCGGTCGTCTCGCGTCCCATGCGCTACGCCAACACCCGGGGCGAGGCCCGCGAGCATCCCACCTGGCAGGCCCTGAGTCATTTCTTCAACCACCAGACCCACCACCGCGGGCAGGTGACCACGCTGCTGATGCAAGCCGGCATCGACCCGGGCGTGACCGACCTGATCGCGCTGGTGAACCTTCCGGAGACGTCCCGCCCATGACCCTGAACCGCCGCCGCCTGCTGAGCCTGCCCCTGATGGGCGTGTTCGCCCACGCCTGGGCCCGCAACGACTGGGCCGCCATCGAACGCGCTGCCCGCGGCCAGACCGTGCATTTCAACGCCTGGGCTGGCAGCGACCTGATCAATGCCTACCTGCAATGGGCTGGGGCCGAGCTGATGCGCCGCCATGGCGTGCGGCTCGAACACGTGAGAATCACCGACACCGCCGAGGTGGTGCGGCGCGTGCGCACCGAGAAGCAGGCCGGCCGCTTGCGTGACGGCAGCGTCGATGCGGTGTGGATCAACGGCGAGAACTTCCTGGCAATGAAGCGCGAAGGCCTGCTCTTCGGGCCCTTCGCCGAGACCCTGCCCAACCACCGCTGGGTGGACACCGAGGGCAAGCCCACCACGCGCATCGATTTCTCCGAGCCCGTCGAGGGCATGGAGGCCCCCTGGGGCATGGCCCAGCTCACCTTCTTTGGCGACCGCCGGCGCGTGCCCTCGCCGCCGCGCAGCCTGGACGAACTCGGCGCCTTCATCACGCGCCACCCCGGCCGCTTCACCTACCCCCGACCGCCCAGCTTCCACGGCACCACCTTCCTCAAGCAGGTGCTGATGGAAAGCCTGCCCGACCGCCGTGTGTTGGAGCGCCCGGTGCAGCCCGAGACCTTCGCCGAGGTCACGGCCCCCCTGTGGGCCTGGCTCGACGCCCACCATCGCCACCTGTGGCGCGGCGGCCGCCAGTTCCCCGCCAACGACACGGCGCTGCGCCAGATGCTGAGCGACGGCGAGCTGTGGATCGCACTCACCTTCAACCCCAATGCCGCGGCCAACCACATCGCTCAAGGCCTGCTGCCCGACACGGTGGTGAGCTGGCAGCATCGGCGCGGGACGATCGGCAACACGCACTTCATCGCCATCCCTTTCAACGCGCGCGCGAAGGAGGGGGCCCAGGTGATGATCAACTTCCTGCTCTCGCCGCTGGCCCAGGGGCGCAAGGCCGACATCCGCCACTGGGGCGACCCCACGGTGCTGGCGCTGGACCGCCTGAGCCCGGCCGACCGTGCCCATTTCAGCGGCGCCGACGCGCCCGGGGTGGTGCGTGAGCCGGCACCGGTCTGGCCCGAGCCGCATGCGAGCTGGGTCGAACCCATCGAGCGCGAATGGACGCGGCGCTACGGCGTGTGAGCCCGGCGCTGCCATCGACGGCCCGGCTGGCGCTGGGGCTGCCGATGCTGGCGCTCTTTGCCGCCCCACTGGCCGTGGCGCTGGCCACGGCGGCGGCCGAGGTGGCATCGGCCGACGGGTGGCGGGCCCTGGGGGCTGATCCGCAGTTCCTGCCCGCCTTGCGCCTCAGCCTGGTCACGGGCCTGGGCAGCACGGCGTTGGCCCTGGTCGTGGTGCTGTGGTGGGTGCCGCGCCTCCATGGGGGCGCGGCCTGGGCCTGGATGATGCGTGTGCTCGGGCCGGTGCTGTCGCTGCCGCATCTGGCCTTTGCGATCGGCCTGGCGCTGCTGGTGACGCCCAGCGGCGTCTTGATGCGTTTGCTGGCCCCCTGGGCCGGTTGGGACGCCCCGCCGCCCTGGCCCACGGTGAACGATGGCTGGGGGCTGGCGCTCGTGGTGGCGCTCGTGGCCAAGGAGGTGCCTTACCTCCTGTGGAACGTGGCCGCCTTGCTGCACCAGGGCCATGAAGGGGCGCGGCTGCAGCGCGAGCGGACGGTGGCCGCGTCGATGGGCTACGGGCCGGTGCGCGCCTGGCATCGCCTGCTGTGGCCCCAGTTGCTGCCCCGGCTGGCGTGGCCCCTGGCGGCCGTGCTGGCCTATGGCATCACGGTGGTGGACATGGCCGTGGTGCTGGGGCCCACCACTCCACCCACCCTGGGCGTGCTGGCCTGGCAATGGCTGCTCGATGCGTCGCCGCAGCGCCAGGCCCAGGGGGCGGCGGCCGTGGGCGTGCTGTGCGCCCTGTGGCTCTCGACCCTGGCGCTGGCCGTGCTCACTTGGCGACTGTCGCAGCGCTGGCGGCGCCGGCGTGCCACACGAGGCGATCGAGGCTCTGCGAGCCGCCGCGCGCCGGTGTCCGGCCCGGCACTGCTGGGCGCAGGCATCGCGCTGTACGGTCTGGTGATGCTCGCCGTGCTGGGGGTGTCTTTCGTCGGGGTCTGGCCCTTTCCCGATCTGGTGCCCGAGCGTTGGACGGCCCAGGCCTGGGCGCAGGCGCTGCGCCAGCCGGTCGTCCTGGGCCACACCCTGGGCCTGGCGCTGGTGTCGTCGTCTGCGGCCGTGCTGCTGGTGATGGCCTGGATGGAGGCCACGCCCGCTCGCTGGGACCTGCGCAGTGCGCCGGCCCTCTATGCGCCCATGGTGCTGCCCTCGCTGCTGCTCACGCTGGGCCTGTACCGTGGCGCACTGGCACTGGGCCTGGACGGCACGTGGTGGACGGTGGCCTGGGCGCACGGCCTGTTCGTGCTGCCCTATGTGTGGGTGGCGCTGGCACCGGCCTACCGTGCCTACGATGCGCGCTATCGCCAGGTGGCGGTGTCGCTGCGCGGCAGCGAGTGGCGCCACTGGTGGGCCATCAAGCTGCCGCTGCTGCGTGCGCCGCTGGCCGCTGCGTGGGCGGTGGGCGTGGCGGTCAGCGTGGCGCAGTTCCTGCCCACCCAGTTTCTCGGGGCCGGCCGGGTGCCCACGGCGACCACCGAGGCCCTCACGCTGGCCGCCGGCGGCCAGCGCCACACCCTGGCGGCCTTCGCGGCCCTGCAGATGCTGGTGCCGGTGCTGGCCTTTGCCGCGGCCGCCCGGATCGGGCATCGCGCCGCGTGGAGGGAACGCACGTGAGCCTGGTCCTGGAGCGCGTGAGCCTGCGGCTGGGCCCGCGCAGGCTGATCGACGAGTTGAACGCCACCGTCGGCCCCGGCGAGGTGCTGGCCGTGATGGGCCCCAGCGGCTCGGGCAAGTCCAGCTTGCTGGCCTGGCTGTGCGGCACGCTGCCGCCGGCCTTGCAGGCGCAGGGCAGGGCCCGCCTGAACGGGCGCGAAATCCACACGCTGCCGCTGGCCCAACGCCGTGTGGGCATCCTCTTCCAGGACGACCTGCTCTTTCCGCATCTCACGGCGCTGGAGAACCTGCTTTTTGCCCTGCCCGCCGGGCCGCGTGCCGAACGCGTCGCCCAGGCCCGGGCCGCCCTGGCGCGGGCCGAACTGGCCGGCCTGGGCGATCGCCGGCCGCACCAGCTCTCGGGCGGCCAGCGTTCGCGCGTGGCGGTGCTGCGCGCCTTGCTGGCCCGACCCGAGGCCCTGCTGCTCGATGAACCGTTCTCGCGACTGGATGTGGCCCTGCGCGAGCGCTTCCGTGCCTTCGTGTTTGCGCAGGCGCGCGAGGCGGGCATACCGACGGTGCTGGTGACCCATGATGCGACCGACGTGCCTGAAGGCGCCCAGGTCCTGACCCTGGGCACTTCGGAGAGGCACGATGCTTGACCGCCCTGCGTTGCGACTGTTGCAGCCGCTGCTGCACCCGATGGCCCGTGGCCTGCATCGCATGGGCCTGAGGGCCGATGCCGTCACCTGGGCCGGCTTCGTGATCGGCCTGGGAGGGGCGGTGGCGATCGCCCTGTCACAACCCCTGCTTGGCCTTGCGCTGATCCTCCTGAGCCGCCTGTGCGACGGCCTGGACGGCACGCTCGCGCGCCTGAGCGGGCCCACGCCCCGCGGCGCCTTCCTGGACATCACGCTGGACTTCCTCTTCTACGCCAGCATCCCGCTGGCGTTTGCGCTGGCCGACCCACCGGCCAATGCCCTGCCGGCGGCCGTGCTGCTGGCCGCCTTCATCGGCACTGGCAGCAGCTTCCTCGCATTTGCCGTGCTGGCCGAACGCCAGGGCCTGCGCAGCCAGGCCTATCCGCAAAAAGGCTTCTACTACCTCGGCGGCTTCACCGAAGCCACCGAGACGCTGACCTGCTTTGCACTGATGTGCCTGTGGCCCCAGCACTTTGCCTGGTGGGCCCATGGCTTTGCCGCGCTGTGCGGGCTCACCGTGGTCACGCGCCTTGCGGCCGGCTGGCAGGTCTTCGGCCGTGCGAACCCCTCGAACAAGGACACCCCATGAACGTGCGCAAACTTCTGCTGCTGTCGTTGGTGCTTGCTGGTGTCGTGGCCTTCTTCGCCTTCGATCTGCAGCGCTACCTCAGCCTCGATGAACTCAAGCGCCAGCAGGCTGCCCTGGCCGAACTCTACGCGCGCCACCCTGCGAGGGTGATCGCCGCCTACTTCCTTGTCTACCTGGCCGTCACGGCGCTGTCGCTGCCGGGGGCCGCCGTGCTCACGCTGGCCGGGGGGGCGCTCTTCGGCCTCGTGGCGGGCACGGTGATCGTCTCGTTTGCGTCCAGCATCGGCGCGCTGCTGGCCTTCCTCGTGGCGCGCTATCTGCTGCGCGAGGCCGTGCAGCGGCGCTTTGGCGCTCGGCTCGCGCAGATCAACGCGGGCATCGAGCGCGATGGCGCCTTCTACCTCTTCACGCTGCGCCTCGTGCCGATCGTGCCCTTCTTCATCATCAACCTGGTGATGGGCCTCACCCGCATGAAAGCGGGCACCTTCTATGGGGTGAGCCAGCTCGGCATGTTGGCCGGTACCGTGGTCTACGTGAACGCGGGCACCCAACTGGCGCGGATCGACTCGCTGGCCGGCATCCTGTCGCCCGCGCTGGTCGGCTCCTTCGTGTTGCTGGGCGTGTTCCCCTGGATCGCCAGGCGGGTGGTGCGCGCCGTGCAGCGCGGCCGCGTCCATGCCCGCTGGCGCAGCGTGCGCCCGCGCCGCTACGACCGCAACCTCGTTGTCATCGGGGCCGGGGCCGCCGGTCTGGTGTCGGCCTACATCGCCGCCACCGTGCGCGCCAAGGTCACCCTGGTCGAGCGCCACAAGATGGGCGGCGATTGCCTGAACTATGGCTGCGTGCCCAGCAAAGCTCTGATCCGCACGGCCAGGCTCGCTCACCAGATGCGCCACGCCTCGCGCCATGGCCTGGCCGACACGCCGCCGTCGATCGACTTTGCGCAAGTGATGGACCGTGTGCACCGCGTCATCGCCGAGATCGAGCCGCACGACTCGGTGGCGCGTTACACCGGCCTGGGCGTGGACGTCGTGCAGGGTCACGCCCGCCTCGTCAACCCCTGGACGGTGGCCATCACCCGCGAAGACGGCTCGGTGCAGACCCTGACCACCCGCGCAGTGATCCTGGCCACCGGCGCCGAACCTTTCGTGCCCGACCTGCCGGGCCTGAAGGAGATGGGCTGCCTGACCTCCGACACCCTGTGGAGCCTGCGCGCGCTGCCGCGCCGCCTCATCGTGCTGGGCGGCGGGCCCATCGGCTGCGAGCTGGCCCAGGCCTTTGCACGGCTGGGGTCCGAGGTCACCCAGGTCGAGATGGCGCCGCGCCTGATGCTCAAGGAGGACGAGGACGCGGCGGGTCTCGTGCGTGCATCGCTCGAACGCGATGGCGTGCGCGTGCTCACCGCCCACCGCGCGCTGCGCTGCGAGCCGGGCCCCGACGGGAAACGCCTCATCGCCGAACACGATGGCCGGGAGGTCGTGATCGAGGGTGACGAGATCCTGTGCGCCGTGGGCCGTGTGGCGCGCCTGCAAGGCCACGGCCTGGACACCTTGGGCATCCCCACCGGGCGCGTCATCGAGACCAACGAGTATCTCGAAACCCTCTACCCGAACATCTATGCCGCCGGCGACGCGGCCGGCCCCTTCCAATTCACGCACGTGGCCGCGCACCAGGCCTGGTATGCCGCCGTGAACGCGCTCTTCGGGCCGCTGAAGACCTTCAAGGCCGACTATTCGGTCATCCCCTGGGCCACCTTCACCGACCCCGAAGTGGCCCGCGTGGGCCTGAGCGAAGACGAGGCCCGGCGCCAGGGCGTGGCCTACGAGCTCACGCGCTACGGCATCGACGACCTCGACCGGGCCATCGCCGACGGCCAGGCCCACGGCTTCGTCAAGGTGCTCACCGTCCCCGGCAAAGACCGCATCCTGGGCGTGACCATCGTCGGTGAGCATGCCGCCGACCTGCTGGCCGAATTCGTGCTGGCGATGAAGCACGGCCTGGGGCTGAACAAGATCCTCGGCACCATCCACATCTATCCCACCCTGGCCGAGGCCAACAAGTACGCCGCCGGCGAGTGGAAGAAGGCCCACAAGCCCGAGGCCTTGCTGCGCTGGGTCGAGCGCTATCACGCCTGGCGACGTGGTGAGTGATGGTGACCGCGGCTGAACTTTGCCGCTGCCGCGGACTCTGCTCCTCATGACCTCCGATCGATTTCGGCTGTGGCGCTTCCTGCCGGCCCTGCTCGTGCTGGGCACAGCCGGTGCGGCGGGCAATGTAGCCTGCCACTGTTTCACCCTGCACGCGTTCGTGCTCCTGGGGAAGCCAGCCAACGAAGGCGTCGGCGGGGGCGAGGCTGACGGAACCTTGCTGCGGCTGGTCCACGCCGGCGAGGAGCCGCAGCAGCGTGGATTTGCCGGCTCCGTTGGCACCCACCACGCCCACCACGTCCCCGGGGGCCACTGTCAGGGAGAGCCCGG
>NZ_JBKBVU010000246.1:0-3936 GCF_046289365.1 Caldimonas sp.
GCGAAACCGGGCAGGCCAGCACCTCCAGCCGCAGGCGCTGGCCGCTGCGCCACTCACCGGGCATGGGCTTGCTGGCCAGGCCTTCGGCCTCCAGGGCCGCCCAGGCGCCGGGGGAGGCGAATGCCTGGGCGCGTTCAAGCAGTTCGCTGGCGGGCCGCCGGGCATAGCCGAGTACTTCGCTCCGTCGCTCCAGATAGCGGAAGGGTTTGGGCGCCTCCTCCCCGAACAGGGCCGTAAACCAGGCGTGCAGGGTGTAGCCCAGGGTCTCGTCTTCCTGGGGGATGCCGTGATCAACAGCGAAGCGCAGCAGGCGCGGGGCATGGACGGGGATGCGCACGAGATGCAGGGGGCTCATGCCGTCACCTCCAGGAAGCCCACGGCATGGCGCTCGGTGCCGCGGTGGATGTTGTTGCGCCAGTCACGCGGGGCGTAGCGCTCTTCGACCTGGGCGCACTGTGCCTCATCCAGCGGCCAGAGGGCGGGGATGCAGCCGGGACGCCGGCGCGGGCCGATGTCGGCGAGCGGCTCGGCGGCGAGCGCGGCCCGCACCCCCTCCGCCTTGCGGCGCCCCAGCAGCAAGGGGCCCGCGGGCAGGCAGGGCTTGCGGCCGAGGAACAGCGGCCGGGCAGGGCATCGCAGTGCCTGCTCCAGGGCCGCAAGGCCGGGCTCGCCTTCTCCGTCCAGCGCCAGCGCGATGGTGGCCACACCGTTGGCCCAGTGGTCGCGGTAGCGGATATGGGTGCCGGTGGTCGCGGCCCCCTTGCCACGGTCTTCCCGGCGTCCGCGCGTGGTCCAGCCGGTGCCGATCATGAAATCCTGCCCCAGGTCCACGGTCTGGTAGTCGGTCAGCAACTCCGGTTCGGCATCCCAGCGGGCGGCGAAACGCAGCCGGTCTTGCAGGGACTGCAGCCGGTCGGTGTCGCGGTGGTCCCAGCCCAGGGCATTGCCCAAGAGGCCGGTGAGCATGGCCACGCCGGGGAAGCGCCAGACCGGATGGTTCTGGTCCACCACCACGGCGCCGAAGCTCATCAGAGGCGCATCGAGGCGCAGCAGCAGTACGTCCATGCCCATGGCCTCATGCCTTGGAGCCGAAGATCGCATCCAGTGCCGCTGCCACCGCCTGCGGCACCGGCTGCCTGGGCGGCAGATGCGCGGGCTGCTCCAGCGTGGTGGAGAGCTGGCGCGTCTCGCCATCGTTAGGGCCGCCGTACATCTCGTCGAGTTGCTTCACATAAGCCGCCAGGCGGCTGAGCGCCGCGTTGCGCAGGTCGCTCTTCCCTTCCGGGCGCAGGGCGTCGAGGAAGGCGTTCGACAGCGCCCGGGGCTGGCTGCGCCCCACCTCGAGGTAGAGCGCGTCGGCCCAGGCGTAGGGTGCGGTGCTGCCCTTCTTCGCGCCGGGGCTCTGGCGCAGGATGCTGTCGATCAGGGCTTCCAGCACGCGCCGGGCGGTGCTGCCGTCCTGGCCCTGCCAGTCCTTCGCCTCGCAGCCGGTGAGGTTGGAGACCAAGAGCGGCACATCCACGGCCACGTAGCCGTAGTACAGGCCGGCGCCGAGTTCGGTCTGGTTGGCGTGCGCCGCGCCGGTTTCGTCCTCGCGGTTGAGGTCGTCCACCACCGTGAAGTAGTCCATCTCGGTGCTGGCGGCGTGCACGCTGAAGGTGTGCGCCACATGCACCGGCGCATCCACGCGGGCCAGCAGGTCGGAGGTGACCATGCGGCCGAAGAGCGCGGCGGTGAGGCCGGCGGCCGATTTGCTCATCGCCTTGAGGTTGTCCTTCTCCTCCCGGGATTTCAGGCGTTCTTCCAGCGCCTTCTTCGGGTCGCCCGCCTGGCTGGCCTCGCGCAGCAGTTGCACGAAATAGTCGGCTTCACGCAGGCCAAAGAGCACGGGCTGGTTGAGATCACCTCCTTCCTTGACGCCGCCGTCGATCACGGCCTTTGCCAGCGGCTCGATCAGGCTCTCGGCAAGGGGCTGCGGCACGCCAGCCTCGACGGCTCGCGGCAGCACGGTCCGGGTGAAGAAGGAGCGGGTGCGTTGCCCGTCAGGCAGTTCGGGCAGCCGCAGGGCGAGGTCTTCGCGCCAGTGCCGCTTCAGGCACTGCGAGGACACACGCAGCCGCACGGCGTTGCCGAAGGGAATGCGCTTGGCCAGCCCCGCGTCATCGCGGTTCAGGAGGCTGGCAGGGTAGGCGGTGAGGGTGTGGATCTGGAGAAACATCGGTGGCCCCTTGGCTTTTGGATCAGTCGTTCTTCGGCAGATGGCGGTAGAAGGCCTGCGCGATGCGGCGATGCACGGCTTCGCGTTTGTCCGCATCCGAGGTGATGAGGAATCGGGCGGCCTCGGTGAGGTCGAAGCGCTCGCCCTTGGCGGCAAGGAAGCGCACGGCGGCCATGAACAGGTCCGGCCTCACGTCTTCGGGGGCAGAAAGCAGCCGTTCCAGCCGGCCTTCGGCAAAGCCGCTTTCGGCCAGCGCCTGGCCCCAGGGGCGTTTGGGGTCATGGGCCTCCGCGCCCAGCGTGGCTAGGCTCCAGGTCAGCAGCATCCAGGCTTGGGTCGCGGCCTCGGCCGGAAGATCCCCCTCCATCTGGCGCAGCCACAGGCGGTAGAAGGCCAGTGGCAGCGGTTGCCCGGGGGCCCAGCGCCGCAACGCGGCGCGGTCGCCATTGGGGTAGTGCTCGGCACCGATCGCGTGCGCCAGCCGGCCCACGGTGCTGGCGAGGGTCGATGTCTTGGGGGGCGTGGGGACGGGTTCGCTCATGCCGTTTGCTCCTCGGTTTCGGCGGGTTCGGTGGTGGCGCGGCCCGGCAGGGGCAGGCCGACCTTGTGCAACATGCCGCGCCAGGCGCTTTCGGCCTGCGTCAGGGCCCGCCAGCGCCGGTTGGTTGGCAGCGGCAGGCGGGTGGCGGCCTCGTCGAGCAGGGCCTGGCCGGCATCGACGAGGCGCTGCTGCCAGTCGCGGCGCACGGCCTCGTGGTCTTCGTCGGCGCCGCGCCAGAGCGTGGGGAAGTAGTGCTGTTCCCAGGTCCTGGTAAGGGCCGAGATCGTCTCTCGGCTAAATAGATCGATCCTTTCAAAAGCTTTCTTTTTCTCTTTCTTCCGACTGAGTTCCTGGATAGCGTTCAGTGCAGCAAAAGTCGTCGTATGCTGCTTTTTTCGGAGTTCATTTTCTGCTGCCTCGACTGCTAACACATAAAACGCGATTCGCAAGCATTCCTGCACGTCCTTGGCGTCATTCAGAAGGTGTTGCGCTAGATGCGCCAAGGTTTTCCGGGTTGTTTCTTGAGACAGCGAACGCTTGATCTTTGCGGGAACGGGGAGTTCGATGTGGTAGAACCCGTCTGTTTGACAATTTCCCCCAGTTAGAACGCTTGCTACCAGCCAGGAGTTTGAGTCCGATAGATGGCTTGTCATCAATAGCCCTTTGGATTCACTTATGCCATCTTTGAATATCAGTTTGCACAGGCGAGCTGGTGTGAATCCTGGGCTGGTGATGGTGAGCGCCGCTCCTTCCGTGGTTATAGGTATCCACGGGTCCCCAATATCACCTTTGTGAGGCTCTTTGGGGCCGATTTGTCTGGCTTTGGTTCCTGCTTGTAGTGCAAAAATCCCTTTTTGATACTCGTCGCGTTTTAGGCGGATGAGCCGGGCGGACTCGATAAACCAGGGCTCAAGTTGTCTAAGGAAAAATTGGTGCCCTTGACTGTTCCAGGGATGCGTCCACGTCAAGACAACAGCTCTGTCGCTGCTGTAGCCGTAAGGTGCATTAACAATGCTCCCTCGCAACCGACAAAGTGCATTGGTCTCATCCTGGAAACGTTTGGAGGTATGAAGATCCCGTACCCAGGCCACGAATGGTCGGCTGCCATATCCGCTGTTCATCCTTGCAACCCCATTCAGCGCGCCACCGCCCCCGCCGTAAGGGGAGATGGTTTGAC
>NZ_JBKBVU010000247.1:0-3934 GCF_046289365.1 Caldimonas sp.
CCTCTTGTCAGGTTCGTTCCTTTCCCCTCCCCCTTGTTGTGGTGTAACTTCCGTCCGTCCGCACCGCACGGGTGCGAGCCACCCACCACTGGGTCACGCGGGCGAAATAAAGGTAGGGGTCGGGGGTGACGATGGCTGCACCCCGGGCGGCCGCCGCCTCGCGGAAGGCTGGCGCGACGATCACACAGCCCGCCGCCGTCGATTGCAACTGCGACTGGTAGCGTGCATGCGCCAGGAAGCTGAGGGTGGAGGCGTCCGCCCCCTCGAGCGGTCCGATCCGGCTGATGCGCAGCTCACCCGAGCCGAGGAGTTCCCCTCCCAGCTCGGCGACGATCTGGCTCAGTCGGACATCGCTCACTTGCCACCGTTGGCGTTGAGGGCCTTGATCACCTTGTCGGTGATGTCCACGCGCGGGCTGAAGTGCACCGCATCCTGCACGATGAGGTCGTACTTCTCCGCCTCGGCGATCTGCTTGATGACCCGGTTGGCCCGCTCGACGATCGCCGCCAACTCCTCGTTGCGACGCTGGTTGAAGTCTTCCTGCAGCTCGCGGCGACGGCGCTGGAATTCGCGGTCCTGCTCGACCAGCTCGCGCTGGCGGCGTGCCCGCTCGGATTCGGACAGCGTCGGGGCGTCTTTCTCCAGGCGCTCGGAGCTGGCTTTCAGCCGGGCGCCGAGCTCGTTGAGTTCTTTGTCGCGCCTCGTGAACTCGGCCTCCAAGCGGCTGGTGGCCGCCTTGGCTGGCGCGGAATCGCGCATCACGCGGTCGCTGTTCACGTAGCCGATCTTCAGCTCCTGGGCCTGCACGACCTGGGCCGTCCCGAAGGACACGAGAACGGCCGTCAGGGCAGCCAATGCGAGTTTCTTCATCAGAATGCGGTTCCGATCTGGAATTGAATGCGCTCGATTCTATCGCCCGGCTGCTTGCGCAGCGGGATGCCATAGGCCAGCTTCAGCGGCCCCACGGGAGAGATCCAGCTCAGCCCGATGCCGCTGGATGCGCGCAGCTCGTCGAAGCGGATGCGGTCGTCCTCGCCGAAGACGTTGCCCACATCGACAAAGCCGAACAGTCGCAGCGTGCGATCGTTGCCCGAGCCCGGGAACGGCACATAGAGCTCGCCGTTGAGGTTCAGCCGCTTGGCGCCTCCCACATAGGCGCCGGTGGCGTCCACCGGACCGAGCGACCCCTGGCCGAAGCCGCGCACCGTGCCCAGGCCGCCGCTGTAGAAGTTCTTGAACACCGGGAAGGGACGCCCCTGCAGGCCCTTGCCCCAGCCCACCTCGGTGTTGAGTGCCAGCGTGAAGTCCCGGGTGAGCGACAGGTACTGCTGGAACTGGTAGTTCGTGCGCAGATAGCGCGTGTCGCCCGCGACGCTCCATTCGGCATTGACGCGCTGGTAGCGCCCCCGTGTGGGCACAAGGGCACTGTCACGGTCGTCACGCGTCCAGCCCAGGGTCAGCGGCACGCTCAGGCTCGCCGGGCCGAAGCGCTCGCGATAGCGGAAATAGCTGTTGGGCAGGGCCCCGGGCTCGCCGCGGATCTCCGTGCGCTCCACGCCGATGCCGACGAACACACGGTCGTACTCTGTCACCGGGATGCCGAAACGGATCGAGGCGCCCGGCGTCACCAGCTTGTAGTCACTGCCCTGGCTGGACAGCGGCTGGGTCGTGCGGTAGTACACATCGATGGAGCGCGACACCCCATCCATCGTGAAGTACGGGTCGACCGTGCTGACCACCAGCGTGCGGTTGTAGCGCCCCGTGTTGAACTCCACCCCCAGGTAGTTGCCCGTGCCGAAGATGTTCTCCTGCTTGATCGCGGCCGTCAGCGTGAGCTTCTCGGCACTGGAGAAGCCCGCCCCCAGCAGCAGGTTGCCCGTGGGCTTTTCCACCACGCGCAGGTTCAGGTCCACCTGGTCGAGCGAGCCCGGCACTTCCTCCGAATCGATGCTGACCTCGCTGAAAAAGCCCAGACGGTCGACACGGTCGCGCGACAGACGGATGCGCTCGCCGTCGTACCAGGCCGACTCGAACTGACGGAACTCGCGCCGGATGACTTCGTCACGAGTGCGGGCGTTGCCGCTGATGTTGATCCGCCGCACATAGACACGACGCTGGGGGGTGGCCACCAGCGCGATGGCCACGCGTCCGGTCGCGCGATCGATGTCGGTGCGCGGTTCGATGCGCGCGAAGGCATAGCCGAAGGCGCCAAAGCGCTCGGTGAAGGCGCGCACCGTTTCGGCCACCGCTTCGGCACGGTAGGGCTGGCCGGGCTGGATGCTCACCAGGGCCTTGAAGTCGTCCTCCTTGCCCAGGTAATCACCCTCCAGGCGTACACCGGTGACCACATAAGGCTGGCCTTCGCGCACGTTGATCGTGATCGTGATGTCCTGCTTGTCCGGCGAAATTGCCACCTGGGTCGACTCGATCGCGAATTCCAGGTAGCCGCGGTTCAGATAGTGCGAGCGCAGCTTCTCCAGGTCGGCGTTGAGCTTGGCCCGCGAGTAGCGGTCGGACTTGGTGTACCAGCTCATCCAGCCGCCGGTGTTCAGGTCGAACAGGCCTTTGAGCTCGCGCTCGGAGAAGGCGCGGTTGCCGGTGATGCGGATCTCGCGGATGCGCGCCTGTCCGCCTTCGGTCACGGTGAAGGTGACGTTGACGCGGTTGCGCTCCAGCGGCGTCACCGTGGTGATCACCTCGGCGCCGTAGAGGCTGCGCGACAGGTACTGGCGCTTGAGCTCCTGCTCGGCGCGGTCGATCAGCGCCTGGTCGTATGGGCGGCCGTCGGTGATGCCCACCTCGCGCAAGGCCTTGGTGAGCGTCTCGCGGTCGAATTCCTTGGTTCCCACGAACTCGACACCGGCGATGATGGGGCGCTCTTCGACCACCACCACGACCACATCGCCCTCGACCTCGATGCGCACGTCCTTGAACAGGCCGGTGGCGAACAGCGCGCGCAGCGCGGCCGCCCCCTTGTCATCGTTGTAGGTGTCACCGATGCGAAACGGCAGGGATCCGAAGACCGTACCCGGTTCGGTGCGCTGCAGGCCTTCGACGCGGATGTCGCGCAGCACGAAAGGCTCGGCAGCCCAGGCAAGCGCTCCGTGCATGACCGCCAGAGCAGCCGCCGCCAGGACGCGCAACCGGGGGGAGAAACGAGGCTTGGAGGATGTTGTGGAGTTTTTGCGCAGCATGCGGTCAGTGCAGACCCAGAAGACGGGCGACGTCGTTGTAGAGCGCGAGTGACATCAGCATGAGCATGATGGCTACGCCGCCGCGTTGCAGCCGTTCGAGCCACACCTCGGAGACCGGCCGCCCCGTCACTGCTTCGAAAAGATAATACATCAGGTGCCCTCCATCGAGGACGGGCAAGGGAAGCAGGTTGAGCACGCCCAGGCTCACGCTCACCAGCGCGAGAAATCCCAGATAGTAGGCCATGCCCAACTGCACCGACTGGCCCGCGAAGTCGGCAATGGTCAGAGGCCCGCTCAGGTTCTTCAGCGAGGCATCGCCCACCACCATCTTGCCCAGCATGCGCAGGCTCAGGACCGAGACCTCCCAGGTGCGGCCCAGGGCATAGCCCAGGCCATCCAAAAAGCCGTAACGGACGGTGACGAACTCGACCGGCTGGCCCACGAAGGCTTCGATGCGCCCGAGGACCTGATCGCCCTGGCGATGCATCGAGGGCGTCACATCCACCTCGAGCACCTGTCCGGCACGCTCGATGCGCCAGCGCATCGGCACCGGTGCACCGTCCCGCACGGCCTGCCGGATGCGCTCGCGCAGGCGTGCGGCATCCTGGATGACCTGACCATCTACGCTGAGCACGCGGTCGCCCCGGCGCAGACCCGCGCGCGAGGCCGGCCCGTCGGCCAGGATCTCGCCAAGGACGGGTTCGCTGTATGGTGCCCCGAGGCCCACCTTCGACATGAGC
>NZ_JBKBVU010000029.1:0-24942 GCF_046289365.1 Caldimonas sp.
TGGGCGGGGGCTGCAGAGAAAAGACGGTACCCCATCCCAGGTGGGTGCGCCGTTCTTCCCGCACGGCCGGCTCCACCGGCGGCCCTCCTCTGTCCCCCACGACCTGCTGACCCACCGCCGCGGCCTGAGCGAACAACGCGAAGGCGGCATGCTGGCGGCCGGCATCGAAGGCCTGCACGCCGTCGAAGACCACGCCGCGCCAAGCCTCGTCGTGCTCCCAGGGCAAGGGGGTGGTCGCATCGAACCAGCCCACGCGCCCGCCCGGGGCGCTCACCGCCTCGGTCCAGGCGCGCAGCAGGTGGGTCTTGCCCGTGCCCCGGGCGCCCCAGAGGTAGACGGGGGCCCCGGCAGCCGGCGCGCTCGCCAGCGCGCGCAGGTGCGCCACCACGGCCTCGTTGCCAGGCGTATGGAAGTTGTCGAAGCTGCAGGGTTCGGCGGGCCCCAGGCCCAGGGGCAATTGCCTCATGGACGCGCGCACGGCGGCAGGCAAGGACGGAACGTCATCATGGGTTCGCAGGGGACTGAACATCGCGGGCGGCCCACTCCACGCCTTGAGCGTTCGGGCCGGCCGGTAAAATCCGGGCAAATTCTATCGGGCCGGCACGACGCCACCCGCGCACACCATGTCCCAGACCTCCCTGTCCTACCGTGACGCCGGCGTCGACATCGATGCCGGCGATGCCCTCGTCGAACGCATCAAGCCCCTGGCCCGGCGCACGCTGCGCGAAGGCGTGCTGGGCGGCATCGGCGGCTTCGGCGCCCTGTTCGAAATCCCGAAGCGCTTCAAGGAGCCGGTGCTCGTCTCGGGCACCGACGGCGTGGGCACCAAGCTGAAGCTGGCTTTCGAATGGGGTCTGCACGACACCGTGGGCATCGACCTGGTGGCCATGAGCGTCAACGACGTGCTGGTGCAAGGCGCCGAGCCCCTCTTCTTCCTCGACTACTTCGCCTGCGGCAAGCTCGACGTGGACACGGCCGAGCGCGTGGTGGGCGGCATCGCCCGCGGCTGCGAGGAGTCGGGCTGCGCGCTCATCGGCGGCGAGACCGCCGAGATGCCCGGCATGTACCCCCCGGGCGAATACGACCTGGCCGGATTTTGCGTCGGGGTGGTCGAAAAGAGCGGCATCATCGACGGCCGCGACATCACCCCGGGCGATGTGGTGCTGGGCCTGACCTCCAGCGGCGTGCATTCGAACGGCTATTCCCTGGTGCGCAAGATCGTCGAGCGTGCCGGCCCGGCCGGGCTGCCGGCCACGCTGGATGGCCAGCCCTTCCGCGAACGCGTGATGGCGCCCACGCGGCTGTACGTGAAGCCCGTGCTCGAGGCGATGAAGGCCGTGCGCATCAAGGGCATGGCCCACATCACCGGGGGCGGCCTGGTCGAAAACATCCCGCGCTGCCTGCCCGCGCACACCAAGGCCGTGCTGCAAGGCAATGCCTGGCCGCGGCCCGAGATCTTCCAGTGGCTGCAACGCGAGGGTGGCGTGACCGAGTCGGAGATGCACCGCACCTTCAACTGCGGCATCGGCTTCGTGGTGATCGTCGCGCAGGCCGATGCGGCCCGTGCGGCCGAATTGCTGCGTGCGCAGGGTCAGACGGTCCACACCATCGGCCATATCGAGGCACGTCAAGGCGACGAGGCCCCCACCCAGGTGGTCTGAACTCGCGCGAACGTCAATGCCAGCGCGGCGCACCGCCGCGCAGCGACTCCAGCCGCTCGGCGATGGCCAGCCGATCCGTGGCCTGGCGGGCTCGCTGCACATAGTCGGTCAGGTCCGCGATGGCTTCGTCGCGGCGACCCATCTCGGCGTAAGCCAGCCCGCGGTCGCGCAACTCGTCCAGGGCCTCGGGCAGCAGGATGACCAGCCGCTGCATCACCGCCACCAGGCGCGGCCAGTCCTCGTGGGTGCGATGGATCTCCTTGAGGTTGCGCAGCATGCGGGCGATCACTTCGCGAGAACTGGCCGACTGCAGGAACAGCCCCAGCGGCACGTCATCGTCGCCCGTCAGCCCCTGCTGGCGCTTGTAGGGGGCCAGACGCTCCTCCAGCTCCTCGCGCGACAGCGACAGGCCACTGAACGGGTCGATCACGACCTCGCCGCCTGGCATGCGCAGCTTCACCAGGAAATGCCCCGGGAAGGACACGCCTTTTGCAGGCAGCCCCACCTGGTGGGCCAGTTCGATGTAGAGCACCGCCAGCGAAATGGGGATGCCGCGCCGCGACTGCAGCACGATGTTCAAGCAACTGTTGTAAGGGTCGTAGTAATCGTTCACATTCCCCGCAAAGCCCAACTCTCCATAGAAATAGCGGTTGAGCATGCGCAGGCGGTGCAACGGCGCGCTGTCAGCGGGCAGCCGGCGTTTGAGCCGCTCGGCCAGGGCATCGATCTCGGCCAGGACCCCCTGGATGTCCAGGTCGGGGAACTCGTCCTGGGCCAGCGACAGCGCCGCCTCGGTCAAGGGAAAGGCGGCATCGTCGGCCACCAGGGTCGCGAAGTAGTCGAGCGCGGTCGAAGGGCCGTACTGCATGGATCCAGTGTAGTCCGAGCGCACAGGCTCGGCGAGGTGGGCGCCGGTGCGCCCGGGTGGTGAGCGCCTCGTCAGGCGCGCCGGGCCAACTGGCGCAGCCTCAGGCCCAGCGCCGCAAGCACACCGAAATAAAGCAGCGCTGCCGTGCCCAGGCACAGCGCCATCCAGCCGATGCGCACCCAGGGGGTGGCCCGCAGGGCCGTCCAGTCCAGGGCCTGGGCGGCGCCCGCCAGCGCCAGGCCCAGCACCGCGCAGGCGGCCGTCACCTGCGCGATGAAGCGCCCCCAGCCCGCCTGGGGCTCATAGGCTCCCCGGCGCCGCAGGCCTGCCAGCAGCCAGCCGGCGTTGACCAGGGCCGCCACCCCGATGGACAGGGCCAGGCCCGCATGGCCCAGCCAGGGCACGAACACGAGGTTCATCGCTTGCGTGAGCACGAGCACCACGATCGCAATGCGCACCGGGGTGCGGATGTCCTGGCGCGCGTAGAAGCCCGGCGCCAGCACCTTGATGGCGATCAAGCCGATCAGGCCGACACCGTAGCCCATCAGCGCCAGGCCGGTCTGGCGCAGGTCCTCGTCCTGGAAGGCGCCATAGTGATAGAGCACCGACACCAGCGGTTGGCCGAAGACCAGCAGCGCCACGGCGCTGGGCAGGGCCAGCAGCAGCACCAGCCGCAGGCCCCAGTCGAGCAGTTCGCTGTAGCGGCGCGTGTCGCCCACGGCCTGGGCGGCCGACAGCTGCGGCAGCAGCACCACCCCCAGGGCCACGCCGAGCAGTGCGGTGGGAAACTCCATCAGGCGGTCGGCATAGGTGAGCCAGGAGACCCGGCCTTCGCCGAGGAAGGAGGCGATCTGCGTGTTGATGAGCAGCGAGACCTGGGCCACGGCCACGCCCAGCACGGCCGGCGCCATCAGCAGCAAGATGCGCTGCACGCCTTCGTGCCGCCAGGCCGCACCCGGCCGGCGAAGGCGCGGGAGCATGCCGATGCGCCCCAGCGCCGGCACCTGCACGGCAAGCTGCATCGCGCCGCCCAACATCACGCCGGCGGCCATCGCGTAGATGCCGGGCAGCCCCCAGGCCTCCAAGCGCGGGGCCAGCCCCCAGGCCGCAGCGATCATCGCCAGGTTGAGCAGGACCGGCGTGGCCGCCGGCACTGCAAAGCGCTTCCAGGTGTTCAGGATGCCTGCCGACAAGGCCACCAGCGACATGAAGCCGATGTAGGGAAACATCCAGCGGGTCATCACGACCGCCGCCTCGAAGCCTTGGGGTGACTGCGTCAGCCCGGCAGCGATGGCATAGACCAGCACCGGCGCGGCCACCACGCCAAGCGCGCAAGTGACCAGCAGCACCCAGACCAGCACGGTGGCCACGGCGTCCACCAGGGCACGGGTGGCCTCATCGCCCTGGCGGGCACGGCTTTCCGCCAGGATCGGCACGAAGGCCTGGGAAAACGCCCCTTCGGCGAACAGCCGGCGCAGCAGGTTCGGGATGCGGAACGCCACGTTGAAGGCGTCGGTCCAGGCCGAGGCACCGAAGGTGGCCGCCATCAGCAGTTCGCGCGCCAGGCCGGTGACACGGGAGGCCAGGGTCAGCAGGGAGACGGTGGAAGCGGCGCGCAGCAGGTTCATGAGAGCAGCGCAGCGCTGGACGCGCGCCTTCGGTGACGGGCGCGATTATAGGGAGCGCAGGCCGCGGGCGCGGGGCCGGCCCAGCCCACCGCCCGCGGCAGACGATAAGCCCTGTGGGGCCCGTCTGGGCGGGATGGCCGGCCCATGCTATACTTCGAGTTTCGCTCAACCCGAATCGAATCCATCCGTCCATGGCCACTTCGTCCAAAGCCAAGAAGACCGTCCGCATCGCGTCGGGCCGCAAGCGCGCCCGCCAGGACGTCAAGCTCAACGCCGCGAACACCGCGCTGCGCTCCAAGTTCCGCACGGTCATCAAGAACGTTCAGAAGGCCGTGGCGGCCGGCGACAAGGCCCGTGCCGCCGACCTGTTCAAGCACGCCCAAAAGGTGATCGACTCGGTCGCTGACAAGGGCATCTTCCACAAGAACAAGGCCGCTCGCCACAAGAGCCGCCTGTCGGCGTCGATCAAGGCCCTGGCCGCCTGAAGCGCCTGCCGGGTTGAGACCACAAGGGCTCGCGATGCGAGCCCTTTTTCATGGCCTCATGGCCCCGCGTCGCCGGAGCGTGCGCAGGCGGCTCCTCAGCCCCGGGGCGGGGCCGGCGGGTCGGGAATCAGGCAGGCCTCGACCATCTGCAGGTCGTTGTCGCGAGCGAAGTTCATCACGAAATCCCAGGCCATCGGTTCGATCTGCCGGATGGCCTCGTTGACCACCACGCACTTGACCCCTCCCACCACGGTGGGCACGCAATAAGGGGAGTAGCCCAGGGGCCCCGAGCGGCCAGGTTGCCCCCCGCCCGGGCGAAAACACGACATCACGCCGGCCAGGCGCTCGGCCCAGTCGCTGGGACGGAAGGTGCGGCCGTCGCGGGTGATCCCCTGAATGAAGATCTCACGGGGTTTGGGGCTGGTCATGCGGTACAGACTCTCGATGCGCCGCTTGTGGCGGCCGCGCTGCAAAGGGCGGGAAGGGGTCCTGCAGCGACATGTCTTAAGAATGATATCTTATATAAGACTTGCCAGGGTTTCAGTCGGGTTCCTGCCGCTGCCCAGGGACTTCCCGCCAGACCCCGCCGATGATGACGCACCCAAGCTGTCGCACGGCTTTCATGCCGCCTCGGTGGCGCCTGCCCTAGAATGAAATGCCGACGCGGTTGGGGGCCTTGCGGGTGTGCAGGGCTTGCCGCCGCGATTTTCTTTTGCGAAAGACGCCATGAACGCACCTCAGACCCCGACCTCGTCGATGCCTCATGTGATGAACACCTATGGCCGACTGCCGATCGCGTTGTCGCATGGGCGAGGCTGCCGGGTCTGGGACACCAAGGGGCGCGAGTACCTCGACGCCCTGGGCGGCATCGCGGTCAACACCCTGGGACACGCCCATCCCAAGCTCGTGCCGGCCCTGCAGGACCAAGTCGCCAAGCTGATCCACAGCTCGAACTATTATCAGGTGCCGCTGCAGGAGCAGCTCGCCGCCCGGCTGGTGGAGCTGTCGGGCATGACCAACGTCTTTTTCTGCAACTCGGGGCTCGAGGCCAACGAGGCCGCGATCAAGATCGCCCGCAAGTTCGGGCATGACAAAGGCATCGAGACCCCGGAGATCGTGGTCTACGAAAAGGCCTTCCACGGCCGTTCGATCGCCACGCTGTCGGCCACCGGCAACCCCAAGGTGCAGGCCGGCTTCGGCCCGCTGGTGCCCGGCTTCGTGCGCATCCCGCTCAACGATGCGGCCGCGCTGGAGGAGGTGGCGAAGAACCGTCCCAACGTGGTGGCCGTGTTCCTGGAGACCATCCAGGGTGAAGGCGGCGTCCATCCGGCGCGGGCCGAGTACCTGCGGCAGATCCGTCGTGTGTGCGACGAGCGGGGCTGGCTGCTGATGATCGACGAGGTGCAGTGCGGCATCGGCCGCACCGGCAAGTGGTTCGCCCACCAGTGGGCCGGCATCGTGCCCGATGTGATGCCCCTGGCCAAGGGCCTGGGCTCGGGCGTGCCCATCGGCGCCGTGGTGGCCGGCCCGAAGGCCGCGAACGTGCTGCAGCCGGGCAATCACGGCACCACCTTCGGTGGCAACCCGCTGGCCATGCGCGCTGGCGTCGAGACGCTGCGCATCATGGAAGAAGAGGGGCTGCTGGACAACACCGCCCGCGTGGGCGCGGCGCTCAAGGCCGGCCTCATGCGCGAGCTGGGCAGTCTGCCTGGCGTCGTCGAGATCCGAGGGCAGGGCCTGATGCTGGGCATCGAGCTCGACCGCCCCTGCGGCGCCTTGCTCGCCCAGGCGATGGAAGCGGGCCTGCTGATCAGCGTGACGGCCGACAAGGTGATCCGCATCGTGCCCCCGCTCATCCTCACCGAGGCCGAAGCCGACGAGATCGTGGCGAAGCTCGCGCCGCTGGTGAAGGCCTTCCTGGCCGCCCCCGCCTCATGAGGTCGGCGATGAAACCGGGAGACTCGCTGATGAAGCACTACCTGCAGTTCAAGGACTTCCGCGCCGAGGAGTATGCCTATCTCTTCGAGCGCGCCGCGCTGATCAAGAAGCGCTTCAAGAACTACGAGAAGTACCAGCCGCTGGTGGACCGCACGCTGGCGATGATCTTTGAGAAGGCCAGCACGCGCACGCGTGTGAGCTTCGAGGCCGGCATGTACCAGATGGGCGGCTCGGTGGTGCACCTGACCACCGGCGACAGCCAGCTCGGCCGCGCCGAGCCGATCGAGGACAGCGCGCGCGTGATCAGCCGCATGGTCGACCTGGTGATGATCCGCACCTACGAGCAGGCCAAGCTCGAGGCCTTTGCGGCGCATTCGCGCGTGCCGGTCATCAACGGCCTGACCAACGAGTTCCACCCCTGTCAGATCCTGGCCGACATCTTTACCTACATCGAGCACCGCGGCTCGATCAAAGGCAAGGTGGTGGCCTGGGTGGGCGATGGCAACAACATGGCCAACACCTGGCTGCAGGCCGCCGAGATCCTGGGGTTCACGGTGCATGTGAGCACGCCCAGCGGCTACGAGGTGGATCCCGCCCTGGCCGGCATCCGCGACCCGCGCTGCTACAAAACCTTCCGGGATCCGATGGACGCCTGCCGCGGGGCCGACCTGGTGACCACCGATGTGTGGACCAGCATGGGCTTCGAGGCCGAGAACGAACAGCGCCGCAAGGCCTTCGCCGACTGGTGCGTGGACGCCGACATGATGGCCGTGGCCAAGCCCGATGCGCTGTTCATGCACTGCCTGCCGGCCCACCGTGGCGAGGAGGTCACGGCCGAGGTCATCGACGGCCCGCAATCGGTGGTGTGGGACGAGGCAGAGAACCGCATGCACGTGCAGAAGGTGCTCATGGAGTACCTTTTGCTCGGGCGGATCGGCTGATACGCCGCCGCCACGACCACACGCCGTAGGCCAGCGCGTTCACCGCGAGCACCCCGATGCCCAGCCAGGCCTGGACCGCCGGCGTGAGCCCCACCGGGTAGAGCAGCGGCATCACGTAGTGCTCGACGAAGGAGGTGGCATAGCCCGCCTCGCCGCCAGCGGCGCGCAGGCGGTTTTCCAGCGGGGTGAGCGGGCAGATGCCCGCGCTCAGCTCGATCCACACGCCCCAGGCCGCAGCCGGCAGGTGCACCCAGGCCAGGCGCGGCCAGCGCCAGACCAGGAAGCCGCCCACCACGACGAACACGACGAAGCCCAGGTGCAGCAGCACCAGCAGGTCGGCGAGCACACGGTAGGCCATGGCGCCAGACTACAACGGGCGCGACAATCCGGGTGTGACCAGCCCCCCGGACAACCCCTGCACCACCTGCGGCGCCTGCTGCGCCAGCTTCCGCGTGGACTTCGCGCGCGATGAACTCGACGAGGCCGGGGGCCCGGTGCCCGCGGGGCTCACGGTGGAGGTGACCGACACCACCTGCCGCATGCGCGGCACCGACCATGCCCGCCCCCGCTGCGCCGCGCTGGTGGGCCAGGTGGGGGTGAAGGCGCACTGCGGCATCTACGAGTGGCGGCCCTCGCCGTGTCGCGAGTTCGGCGCGCTGGCACCGCTGGGCCTGCCGGATGACGCCTGCACCCGGGCCCGCGCACGTCATGGCCTTGCGCCGCTGGGTAGCTGCGGCTAGAAATTTGCCGTAGCGTTGGAAATAACCGACACCACGCTCTTTTTTGCGGTGCTGAAATTTCGGTTTTTCCAGCCACGCGCGGCCCATGAAACGCCTGTGGGACATCTCCCCGCCCCTGCACACCCGCAGCCCGGTCTTCCCGGGTGACACGCCCTACTCCCAGGTGTGGGGCGTCACCATCGGGCCCGGCTGTCCGGTGAACGTGAGCCAGATCACCACCTCGCCGCATGCGGGCGCGCACGCCGATGCGCCGCTGCACTACGCCAGCGGCGCACCGGCCATCGGTGCCGTGGACCTCGCCCCCTACCTGGGCCGGTGCCGGGTGATCCACGCCATCGGCGTGGGCCCGCTGGTGCGGCCCGAGCACCTGGCCCATGCGCAGGCCGACCTGCCGCCACGGGTGCTGGTGCGCACCTGGATCCGGGCCGTGGTGGACCGCTGGGTCGACGACTTCAGCGCCTTCGCGCCCGAGACGCTGGAATGGCTGGCCGATCGTGGCGTGAGGCTCGTGGGCATCGACACGGCCTCGGTGGACCCGGCCTCGAGCAAGACCCTGGATGCCCATCAGGTGTTGCTGCGGCGCGACCTGCGCGTGCTGGAGAACCTCGTGCTCGACGACGTGCCCGAGGGTGACTATGAGCTGATCGCCCTGCCGCTGAAGCTGATGGAGGCCGATGCCAGCCCGGTGCGCGCCGTGCTGCGCGAGTGGCCCTGAAGGAACCTTGACCATGACCACACGACAAGACTGCCTGGCGCTCGACGCCGCCGACCGGCTCGCCCCCCTGCGCGAGCTGTTCGAGATCCCCGAAGGCCTGATCTACCTCGACGGCAACTCTCTGGGCGTGCTGCCGCGCGCCACACCCGCTCGCGTGCAGCAGGTGGTGCGCGAGGAGTGGGGCCGCGACCTCATCCAGAGCTGGAACACCGCCGGCTGGATCGACCTGCCCCGGCGCGTGGGCGACAAGATCGCGCGGCTCATCGGCGCGGACGCCGGCGAGGTGGTGGCGGCCGACTCGACCTCGGTGAACCTCTACAAGGTGCTGACGGCGGCGAGCCACATCACCCGCCAGGACCAGCCCACACGGCGCGTGATCGTCTCCGAGCGCAGCAACTTTCCCACCGACCTGTACATCGCCGAAAGCCTGGCGCGCGAACTGGGCTGGACACTGCGGCTCATCGAAGCCGACGAGGTGGAGGCCGCGCTCACCCCCGACGTCGCCGTGCTGATGCTCACACATGTGAACTACCGCACCGGGCGCATGCACGAGATGGCGGCCGTCACACGCGCGGCGCATGCCGCCGGCGCCCTCGTGGTGTGGGACCTGGCCCACTCCGCCGGCGCCGTGCCGGTGGACCTGCGCGCAGCCGATGCCGACTTCGCGGTGGGCTGCGGCTATAAGTACCTCAACGGCGGGCCGGGCGCGCCCGCCTTCGTCTGGGCCCACCCGCGCCATGCCGACCGCTTCTGGCAGCCCCTGGCCGGCTGGATGGGACATGCCGCGCCGTTCCGGTTCACGCCGGACTACGAACCCGCCCCCGGCATCGCGCGCTACCTGTGCGGCACGCCGGCGGTGATCGCGATGAGCGCGCTGGAGTGCGGCGTGGACACCGTGCTGGCGGCCGAACCGCTGGGCGGGATGGCCGCGCTGCGCGAGAAGTCGATCGCACTGACCTCCCTGTTTGCCGAGCTGGTCGAGGCGCGCTGCGCCGGCCACGGGCTGACCGTGGTGTCGCCGCGCGAACCGCGGCTGCGCGGCAGCCAGGTCTGCCTCACCCGGGCCGAGGGTGCCTATGCCATCGTGCAGGCCCTGATCGCGCGACGGGTGGTGGGCGACTTCCGTGCCGGTGATGTGCAGACGCCGGACATCCTGCGTTTCGGCTTCACACCGCTGTACACGCGCTACGTGGATGTGTGGGATGCGGTGGAGCAGTTGGTGCAGGTGATGGAAAGCGGGCAATGGCGGGAAGCGCGCTTCCACCAGCGTGCCACGGTGACCTGAGGACGAGCGATGACAATGACACAGCGACCCGAAGATATCGTGCACGCCGAAGGCGCCCGGCTCGACTTCTCGAAGGACATGAGCTATGGCGACTACCTGCACCTGGACGAGATCCTGAGCGCGCAGCACCCGCTCTCGCCCGACCACAACGAGATGCTGTTCATCGTGCAGCACCAGACCAGCGAGCTGTGGATGAAGCTGATGTTGCATGAGCTGCATGCGGCCATCGCCTGCATCGCCCACGACGAGCTGCCGGCGGCCTTCAAGATGCTCGCGCGCGTGAGCCGCATCATGGAGCAGCTCGTGCACGCCTGGGACGTGCTGGCGACGATGACGCCGCCGGAATACTCGGCCATCCGGCCGTATCTGTCGAACTCCAGCGGCTTCCAGAGCTGGCAGTACCGCTGTATCGAATTCGCGCTGGGCAACAAGAACGCGGCTATGCTCAAGCCGCATGCGCACAACCCGCGCCGCCTGGCCGAGGTGGAGGCGGCCTGGCGTGCGCCCTCGCTGTATGACGAATCGCTGCGGCTGCTCGCGCGACGCGGACTGCCGGTGCCGGTCAGCCATGTCGAACGCGACTGGACCCAGCCTTACGTGGAAAGTCCCGAGGTCGAGCAGGCCTGGCTGCAGGTCTATCGCCAGCCCGCTCAGCACTGGGATCTCTACCAGCTCGGCGAGGAACTCACCGATCTGGAGGACGCCTTCCGCCTGTGGCGCTTCCGCCACGTGACCACGGTGGAGCGTGTGATCGGCTTCAAGCGAGGCACCGGCGGCACCTCGGGCGTGGGCTACCTGCGCAAGATGCTCGATGTGGTGCTCTTCCCGGAGATCTGGAAACTCCGCACGGACCTGTGACGGCCGGCTGGCTACACTGCCGGCCGTGGAAACCAAATGGCTTGAAGACTTCGTGAGCCTGGCCGAGACGCGCAGCTTCTCGCGCTCGGCGCAGTTGCGGCACGTGACGCAGCCGGCCTTCTCGCGCCGCATCCAGGCGCTGGAAGCCTGGATCGGCATCGACCTGGTCGACCGCTCGTCCTACCCCACACGGCTCACACCGGCCGGCGAAACCTTCCTGGCCCAGGCCCTGGAGATCCTCGGCACGCTGCAGGCCACGCGCAACCTGATGCGCGCACACCGCGCCACCGGCCAGGACCTGATCGAGTTCGCCGTGCCCCACACCCTGGCCTTCACCTTCTTCCCGCATTGGATCACCAACCTGCGCGAGCGCTTCGCGCCGGTGAAGAGCCGGCTGATCGCCCTGAATGTGCACGATGCGGTGCTGCGCCTGACCGAAGGCAGCTGTGACCTGCTGATCGCTTACCACCATGCCTCGCAGCCGTTGCAGATCAACCCCGACCGTTACGAGATGCTGACCCTGGGGGTGGAGACGCTGGCCCCCTATGCCAAGGCCGGCCCGGACGGCCAACCGCTGTTCCAGGTCACCCAGGGCACGCCGCAGCGGCCGGTGCCCCTGCTCAGCTATGCCGCCGGCGCCTACCTGGGCCGGCTGGTCGAGTCGATCAAGCAGCGCTCGCCGGTGCCGCTGCACCTGGAAACCATCTACGAGACCGACATGGCCGAGGGCCTGAAGGCCATGGCCCTGGAAGGCCATGGCCTGGCCTTCCTGCCGGGCAGCTCGGTGCGCAAGGAAACGCGCAGCCGGCGGCTGGTGAGCGCCGCGGCCGACCCGGCCCCCTACGAAGTGACCATGGACGTGCGGATCTACCGCGAGCGCCCCGAAGTCGCCAAGCACGTGCGGCCGGCCGCCCAGGCCTTGTGGGAATATCTGCGGCTGGCGCATCCGGACTGAATCCGCGACGATCGGACGCCGGACAGACCACACCGAGGAGCTTGCATGGGTTGGGCAGTGTTGGCGGTGGCCATCGCGGTGATCTGGCTGCTGGCTCCAGTGGTGGCCAGGATCCGGGCACTGGCCTGCCTGAGGCTGCCGAGCCGGCTGATGCGCCGGCCGGCACCGCCGCGGCTGCAGGCGGCGGTCGAGGATCTGTTCGGCCCGATCGAGGCCGAGCTGGCCGAACTGGGTTTTCGCTTCTCGCATGCAGCCGAAGCCCTGGCCGAGCCCCGCGACCTGAGCCCCTGGCAGCCGGTGCGGGTGTTCCGGCACTTCCACTTCCCCATCGTCGCCCAACTGGCCGGCCCCGGCCTGCCCGAGCTGCCCAACGTGCCGGTGCTGACCCTGCTGGCCGAACTGAAGGACGGGCCGATGGTGGCCACGCAGAACGTGCCGATGAACCTCTTCCCGCCCGACCCGCAGGTGCTGCGCAGCGGCGGCGACAGCTTCGTCTCGGTGAAGGACCAGTACGAAGCCCAGCTCGACGCCATGCGTGCCGAGGGCCTGCAGGACTTCCGGCCCTGGGGCGACCCCGAGGACATCGAGGCCCGGCTCGGGGCCTACGAGGAACGCAGCCTGCAGGCCCTGGTGCAAGCCGGCTGGTGCGAGCCCGAGGGCCAGGCCCTGCGCATCGTCCCGCGCAAGCTGCCGGCCCTGGGGCGTTTCCTGGCGCGCCAGCTCAAGCGCCTGGTGCACACGCTGAAGCAGGCGCCGCCGCAGTCCCTGGCCCTGAAGACCTCGGCCCCGCTCGAACGCAGCCTGATGCTCTTCGTTGCCACGCGCGCCCGGCCCAAGCACAGCCCGCCCCCCGTGGTGCAGTGGACGCTTTATGGACTCAGCGCCGCGCTCTTCCTCGTGCTGGGCGGCCTGCTGCTGGGCTGGCGCTTTGCGGGCCTGTTGCTGGTCGTGATTGCGCTGCACGAGGCGGGTCACTATCTCGCGATGCGTGCGCTGGGCTATCGCCGCGTGCAGATGCTGATGCTTCCGCTGATCGGCGGTGTGGCCTTTGGCGAGGAAAGCAAGCCCAACGCCCTGCACCGCATCATCGTGAGCCTGGCCGGCCCCGTGCCCGGCCTGCTGCTGGGCGCAGCGCTGCTGTGGTGGCAGCCGGCGGTGCCCGAGGTCGGGCTGCTGGGCTGGATCCTGGTGTGGGTCAATGCCTTCAACCTGCTGCCCTTCCACCCTCTGGATGGTGGCCATGTCCTCGAGGCCCTGGTGCCGGCACGCCAGGTGGTGGTGCGCGTGGCCCTCGAGGGCTTGGCCGCGGCGGGCCTGCTGGCGCTGTGGTGGTTCTTCGGCTTGGAGATCGCCCTGGTGCTGCTGGTGCTGCGGGCTCTGACCTGGCGCGGACTGTGGCGCCAGTTGCAGCTCGAGCGGCTCTACGCTGCAGTCGCACGCAGGCACAAGCCAGCCGACGCCCGCGCCCTGGCGCGGCTGGCGTTCCAGGCCCTGGAGCGCATCGTGCCCGCCAGGGCTTCGCTCAAGCAGCGCATGGACATGGTCGATGAACTCATCATGCACCTGCGCTACCGGCCGCTCAAAGGCTTCGCGGCTTTCGGAGTCGGCGCGCTCTATCTGGCCGTGCTGGCCTCACCGGTCGTACTCACCCCGCAGCTCCTGGCCGTCGGCCGCCTGGCCTTCATGAGTGAGCCCGAGCGGGCATCGGCCGCAGCCGAGCGGCGCTTGGAGGCCGCCCGCCAATGGAGCGTGGCCGAGCTGGCGCTGGCACTCGGCCGGGCCGACCCGACCCCCGCGCCTGGCGCCTCGGAGCTGGCGCTGGCCTCGCTGGCCCAGCGCACCGGCGACGTGCTGCCCGAGGAAGCCGTGATGTTCTACCGCAGCCGCGATGGCCTGCGCACCTCGGCATCGCTGGAGATCTGGCCGGTCAGTGAGGTGCAGACGCTGCGGCAGGCCCGGCCGCGCCTGGCCCAGCAGCTCAGCGCGCGTGCAGCCTCTTTGCGGCCCGGCCCGCCGCAGACCCTGCCGATGCCCTGCCCACCGGGCGCCGAAGGCCGCTGCGACGCCGGCCTGGACGAGGTGCTCGACTGGTGGCAGATCGGCACCCTGGAGGGGCAGCCCCTGCTGCTGGATCCGCGGCGCCCTTCGGGCCAATGGCGCTTGGTGCGGCTCGACCCTCAAAGCGCCACGCTGCATCCCGAACCCGGCTTGCGTGAGCTGCTGCTGCGCGCCTACCTGCAGCAGCCCCCGGGTCGCCCCCCAGGCTGACGCCGGACCGACCCGCCGATCGGCGACAATCGAGCCCCTGCCCCACCGGAAACCACCACCGCACACGCCCTATGCCGGCCATGATCGAGATCCGCCACGTCAGCAAGTGGTATGGTCCCTTCCAAGTCCTTGCGGACTGCAGCACCAGCGTCGACAAAGGCGAAGTGGTCGTGGTCTGCGGCCCCTCGGGCTCGGGCAAGTCCACCCTGATCAAGACGGTCAACGGACTCGAGCCCTTCCAGCAAGGCGAGATCCTGGTCGATGGGGTCTCGGTGAATGACCCCAAGACCAACCTGCCCCGCTTACGTTCGCGCGTGGGCATGGTGTTTCAGCATTTCGAGCTCTTCCCGCACCTGTCGGTGACGGAGAACCTGACGCTGGCCCAGGTCAAGGTGCTGGGTCGCAGCAAGGACGAGGCCCGCGAGCGCGGACTGAAGATGCTCGACCGCGTGGGCCTGATGGCCCACAAGGACAAGTTCCCCGGCCAGCTCTCGGGCGGCCAGCAGCAGCGCGTGGCCATCGCCCGGGCGTTGAGCATGGACCCGATCGTGATGCTCTTCGACGAACCCACCTCGGCGCTCGACCCCGAGATGGTGGGCGAGGTGCTCGACGTGATGGTGCAGCTCGCCCAGGAAGGCATGACGATGATGTGCGTCACGCACGAAATGGGCTTTGCGCGCAAGGTCAGCCACCGCGTGATCTTCATGGACCAGGGCCGCATCCTGGAGGACTGCGCCAAGGACGACTTCTTCGGCCAGCCTGAGCGCCGCACGCCACGGGCCCGAGAGTTTCTCTCGAAGATCCTGCAACACTGAACACCCCTTCGCGAGCCGCGCGCTGCGCGAGGGGGCCGGGTTACAGCAGGTTGCGCACCTGGGACTGCACCTGCAGCAGGGCCGGCAGGCAGCGGTCCTGCAGTTCGCTCATCGACATGCGTGCGGCGTGCACGCTGACGTTGAGTGCCGCCACCGCGTCGCCGCGCAGGTTTCGCAAGGGCACCGACAGCGTGCGCAGGCCCAGCTCCAGTTCCTGGTCGACCGCGGCATAGCCCTGGGCACGGGCCCGGGCGATCTCGATGCGCAGCCGGTCCTTGTGCGTGATGGTGTGCGGCGTGAGCGGCTCGAGCCGCTGCTCGTCGAGCCAGGCGTCGATCTTCTCCTGCGGCAGCGCCGCCAGCAGCACACGGCCGTTGGCCGTGCAGTAGGCCGGCACACGCGTGCCCGGCTGCAGCGTGGCCGAGACCACACGGCCGGCAGTGGTGGCGGCGATGCAGATCACGTCGTTGCGGTCGAGCACCCCGGCCGAAGAGGCCTCCTGCAGCGCGTGCGCCAGCTTGTGCAACTGCGGGTGCACGATGCGCGGCAGACGGGCCGAGTGGATGTAAGACTGGCCCAGGCGCAGCACCTTGGGAGTGATGGAGAACATGCGCCCGTCGTAAGCCACATAGCCCAGATGCGTCAGCGTGAGCAGGTAGCGCCGCGCCGCCGCGCGTGTCAGCCCGGTGCGCTGAGCCACTTCGGTCATCGACAGGCGCGACTGGTCCTGGTCGAATGCCTCGATCACCGCCAGCCCCTTCTCCAGCCCCGCGATGAAATCGCGCTTTTGCACCTGAAACTCAGGCCCGGACATGACGGTAAGCGACATCGTTGCCCCTTTCTACTGCTGCGTCGCGCGCTTCGCGCACAGAAGGACCGATCACCGCATCCATCGGCACGGAAGGCTTGTTCTGCGCGGCAATATAGCCTAGATTGGCTGGCGTTGTTCGGCCAACAACCATCAGTGCGCCTATCGCCCTGATTGAAAATCTCAAAGACCCTGCCGTCGCGGCGCTACTCCTGCGGCTTCGGCGCGACCGTCACGTCATGTCCGCATTCATCTTCGAAAGTTTCCTGTCCACCCCCGAGATGCTCGACACCTTCGGCGAGTCCTCGGTGATCCAGGCCATGATGGATTTCGAGGCCGCGCTGGCGCGTGCGCAGGCCGAGGAAGGCCTGATGCCTGCGGCCTGCGCCCAGGCGATTGCCAGCGTGTGCAAGGCCGACCTGTACGACCTGCCCGGTCTCATCGCCGACAGCCGCCGCAGCGGCAGCCTGGCCATCCCGCTGGTGAAGAAGCTCACCGAGACGGTGGCCCTGTTCGACAAACCGGCCGCCGGCTATGTGCACTGGGGCAGCACCAGCCAGGACGTGATCGACACCGGCATGGTGCTGGTGACACGCCGGGCGCTGGGCGTGATCGACCGCGACCTCATGCGCCTGGTGAACGCCTTGCTGGGCCTGGCCCGCACGCATGCGCGCAGCCCGGTGCTGGCACGCACCCTGATGCAGCCCGCCCAGGTGGTGACCCTGGGCTACAAGCTGACGGGCTGGGTGGCGCCGCTGCTGCGCACCCAGCAGCGGCTGCGCGAGACGGCCGCGCGCGCGCTGCGGCTGCAGCTCGGCGGGGCCGTGGGCACGCTGTCGGCCATGGGCCCCAAGGGCCCCGCGGTGGCCCGGCGCATGGCGCAATCGCTCGGGCTGCCCTGGTCCGCGCTGGCGTGGCACACCCAGCGTGACGAATGGGTGGCGTTGGCAGCGGAACTCGGCGTGCTGTGCGGCAGCCTGGGCAAGATCGCGCGCGACCTCTCGCTGATGGCCCAGGGCGAGATCGCCGAACTGGCCGAACCCTCGGGCGGCGGACGCGGCGGCTCGTCGGCGATGCCACACAAGCGCAACCCGGTCTCCAGCATGGTGGCCCTGGCGGCGACCACGCGCACGCCGCAGCGTGTGGCCGCCTTGCTGGCCAGCATGGCACAGGAGCATGAGCGGGGACTGGGCAACTGGCAGGCCGAGCTGGCCGAGTGGGCAGGCCTGTTCCTCAGCGCCCACGGCGCGGTGAAGGCGCTGGCCGAAGCCGCCGAAGGTCTGGAGGTGGACCAGGCGCGCATGCGCGCGAACATCGAGGCGCTGCAAGGCCTGGTCAGCGCCGAGGCCGTGTCGATGCTGCTGGCCGAAGCCATGGGCAAGGCGGGCGCGCATGCTCTGATGGAAAGCTTGACGCATCAGGCCCTGGCCTCCAAGCGCCACCTGCGCGAGGTCACGCTGGAGGCCATCACCCTGGATGCCGCACTGAGCGGCCTGCACGACCGTCTCGTCCCGCTCTTCGACATCGACCAGGCCGCCGAGCCGGCCGCGCGCATCGCGCTGGAACAGCTCGAAACCCTCGAAGCCCACGCCCGGCATCTGCAGTGCGCCCCCCGTCCCTATTGAGGCCCGAACCGAGATGAACACGCCCCCTTGCCCCGACCACACCGACGCCTTCGACCAGGGCCTGCGCAACCGGCGCGCCGTGCTGGGCGACGCCTGGGTCGATCGCTCGCTGGCCCAGGCCAATGCCTTCAATGCCGACTTCCAGTCGCTCATCACACGCTACGCCTGGCACGACATCTGGGGCCGTCCCGGCCTGGACCACCGCACCCGCCGCCTGCTGGTGCTGGGCATGACCATCGCCCAGGGTCGCTGGGAGGAGTACGAGTTGCACCTGCGCGCCGCCGTGGCCGGCGGCGTGGCGCTCGACGAGATCAAGGAAACCTTGTTGCAGTCGGCCATCTACTGCGGCGTGCCTGCGGCCAACACCGCGTTCAAGCTCGCCCTCGATGTCCTGCGGCAGATGGGCGTGGCCCTGCCGGCACAGCCGCTCACGCCCGAGCACCGCATCAGCACCCACCGCACCTTCAGCACCCCCGAGCTGCACGTCCTGCGACAGGGCCGCGGCACACCCGTCGTGCTCAGCCACGCGCTGGGCATGGACGTGCACCTGTGGGACGCCCTGGCGCGCTCGCTGGCCGACCAGGGCTGCGAAGTGCTGCGCTACGACCACCGCGGCCATGGGCAGTCGGCCTCGCCCCCGGGGCCGTACTCGATGGATGACCTGGTGGCCGATGCCGCACGTGTCGTGCGTGAATGGGGCCGGGGCCCGGTGGTGTGGGTCGGCCTGTCCATGGGCGGCATGGTGGGCCAGGGCCTGGCCGCGCGCCACCCCGACCTGGTGCGGGCCCTGGTGATCGCCAACTCCACGGCGTGGTACCCCGAAGCCGCCCAGGCCCTGTGGGCCCAGCGCATCGCCACAGTTCAGGCGCAGGGCCTGGCTGCGATCGCCGACGGGGTGATGGGCCGCTACTTCCACGACGACTTCCGCGCCGCCCACCCGGAGGTGGAAGCCGCCGCACGCGCCACCTTGCTGCGCACAGACCCGCAGGGCTATGTGGCCTGCTGCCATGCGGTGGCCGGGGTGGACTGGCGCGAGGCCCTGCCCACGATCGCCTGCCCCGTGCTGGTGATCGCGGGCCAGCGCGACCAGGGCGCCCCGGTGGCGATGTCGCAGGCCATCGTGCAGGCGCGCCCCGGCGCCCAGCTCGTGGTGCTGGACAACGCCTCGCACATCAGCGTGCTCGAGGCGCCTGAAGCCTTCGAGCGCACGCTGCGCGAGTTCCTGGACACGCTCTGACCCGGCGGCCGACCACGCCCGATCGGGTATGGTCGCGGTCATGAGCGATCTGACCTTTTTCTGGCACGACTACGAGACCTTCGGCCGCGTGCCCCGCCGAGACCGGCCCGCCCAGTTCGCCGGCATCCGCACCGATGCCGAACTGAACACCGTGGGCGAGCCGGTGATGCTGTACTGCCAGCCCGCGCCGGACTACCTGCCCGACCCCGAGTCCTGCCTGCTCACCGGCATCCTGCCCCAGCACTGCCGCGAGCGCGGCGTGCCCGAGCATGCCTTTGCAGCCGCCGTGGAGGCCGAACTCGCCCGCCCCGGCACCGTGGGCTTGGGCTACAACACCTTGCGCTTCGACGACGAGGTCACGCGCTTTCTCTTCTGGCGCAACCTCATCGACCCCTACGCCCGCGAATGGCAGAACGACTGCAGCCGCTGGGACTTGCTGGACGTCGTGCGCGCCACCTGGGCGCTGCGCCCCGAGGGCATCGAATGGCCCACGCACGAGGACGGTCGGCCCAGCTTCAAGCTCGAGCACCTGACGGCCGCCAACGGTCTGGCCCACGAGTCCGCCCACGACGCGCTGTCCGACGTGCGCGCCACCATCGCCCTGGCCCGGCTGATCCGCTCCCGCCAGCCGCGTCTGTGGGACTTCTGCTTGAGGCTGCGCAAGAAAGACGCCGTGCTGGCCGAGATGGGCGCGGGCCGGCCCTTCGTGCATCTGTCGGGCATGTACGGCGTGCAGCGTGGCGGCCTGGCCATCGTCTGGCCGCTCGCCCCGCACCCCCTGCACAAGAACGAGATCATCGTCTGGGATCTGGACCACGACCCCGCCGAGCTGTTCGAGCTCAGCAGCGCGCAGGTGCGCGAGCGCCTGTACACCCGCCGCGAAGACTTGCCCGAGGGCGTCAGCCGGCTGCCGATCAAGACCATCCACCTCAACCGCTGCCCCATCGTGATCGGCAACCTCAAGGCCCTCACACCGGCCGTGATCGAACGCTGGCAACTCGACATCGACCGGGCCCTGCGCCACGCCCAGACCGTGGCACGCGACGGCGCCAAGCTCGCCGGCCTGTGGCCCGAGGTGTTCGCGCGACCCGAAGCGCCGGCTGCAGTGGATGTGGATGAGGATCTGTATGGCAGCTTCATCGGCAACGAGGACCGCCGCCGCCTGCAGCGAGTGCGTACCGCCCGGCCCGAAGCGCTGGCCGAGCGCCTGCCGAGCTTCGACGACGAGCGGCTGAACGAACTCGTCTTCCGCTATCGAGCCCGCAACTTCCCGCACACGTTGAGCGCAGCCGAGCAGACCCGCTGGCGCGAACACTGCCATGCACGCCTGCACGATGGCACCCACGGCCTGCCCACGCTGGCGCAGTATTTCGAGCGCATCGACGCCCTGGGCGAATCCCTGGCCGATGACGACGAGCGCGGCCAGGACATCCTGGGCGCGCTCTACGATTACGCGGAGGAACTCGCGGAGTTCAGCGCCGCGGCGTGATCACACGCGCTCCAGGATCACCGCAATGCCCTGGCCCACGCCGATGCACATGGTGCACAGGGCATAGCGGCCCTTCGTCTTGACGAGCTGATTCACCGCCGTGGTGGCCAGGCGGGCCCCCGAGGCGCCCAGCGGATGACCCAGCGCGATCGCGCCGCCGTTGGGGTTCACACGCGGGTCGTCGTCCTTCAGGCCCAGCTCGCGCAGCACCGCCAGGCCCTGGGCCGCAAAGGCCTCGTTGAGCTCGATGACGTCCATCTGCTCGAGTGTCAGGCCCGTGAGCGCCAGCACCTTGCGGGTGGCCGGCGCCGGGCCGATGCCCATCACACGCGGCGGCACGCCGGCCGTGGCCATGCCCACCACGCGGGCCTTCGGCGCGAGGCCGTGCTTCGCGGCGCTGGCCTCGTCGGCCAGCAGCAGGGCACACGCACCGTCGTTCACGCCCGAGGCATTGCCCGCCGTGACCGTGCCGTCAGGGCGCACCACGCCCTTGAGTTTGGCCAGGGCCTCCAGCGAGGTCTCGCGCGGGTGCTCGTCACGGTTCACGACGAGGGGGTCGCCCTTCTTTTGCGGAATGGTCACCGGCGTGATCTCGGCATCGAAGTAGCCGGCCTTCTGCGCAGCCACCGCCTTGAGCTGCGAGGCCAGCGCCATCTTGTCCTGGTCCTCGCGGCTGATCTTCCAGTCGGTGGCCACGTTCTCGGCCGTCTCGGGCATGGAGTCCACGCCGTACTGCGCCAACATCCGCGGGTTGATGAAGCGCCAGCCGATGGTGGTGTCGTACACCGCGTTGTTGCGCGAGAAGGCGCTCTCGGCCTTGGGCATCACGAAGGGCGCGCGGCTCATGCTCTCGACCCCCCCGGCGATCATCAGGCCCGCCTCGCCGCTGCGGATCGCACGCGCGGCCGTGCCCACGGCATCCAGGCCCGAGCCGCACAGCCGGTTGACCGTGACGCCGGGCACGTCCAGCGGCAGGCCGGCCAGCAGCGCGGCCATGCGCGCGACGTTGCGGTTGTCCTCGCCGGCCTGGTTGGCGCAACCGAGAATCACATCGGTCACGGCCGCCCAGTCGACATTGGGGTTGCGCGCCATCAGGGCCTTGATCGGCACGGCGGCCAGGTCGTCGGTGCGCACGGACGACAGCGAACCGCCATAGCGGCCGAAGGGGGTGCGGATGGCATCGCAGATGAAGGCTTGCGTCATGGCAGCAGATCTTTCTCTTTCGGTGGGGGAGGTCGTCGATCACGCGCGCTGCAGCGCGATGGCCGTGAGCGACTGAAGTTCATCGAAACTCAAGCCCTCGACCATGTCGATCACCTTGGCGCCCTCGGGGGTGAGGTCGATGACGGCCAGGTCGGTGTAGACCCGGCTCACACAGCCCACACCGGTCAGGGGGTAGGTGCATTGCGGCACCAGCTTGCTCTGGCCGCTCTTGGTCAGGTGCTCCATCATCACGTAGGTCTTCTTCGCGCCGATGGCCAGGTCCATCGCACCGCCCACGGCGGGAATCGCATCGGGCGCACCGGTATGCCAGTTGGCCAGATCGCCATTGGCAGCCACCTGGAAAGCGCCCAGAACGCACACGTCGAGATGGCCGCCGCGCATCATGCCGAAGCTGTCGGCATGATGGAAATAGCAGCCGCCGGGCAAGAGCGTCACGGGCTGTTTGCCGGCATTGATGAGGTCATAGTCCTCCTCGCCCGGCGCCGGGGCCGGGCCCATGCCGAGCACGCCGTTCTCGCTGTGCAGCACCACCTCCCGATCGGGCGGGATGTGGTTGGCCACCAGGGTGGGCAGTCCGATGCCGAGGTTGACGTAGGCGCCGTCGGGAATGTCGGCCGCCACCCGCCGGGCCATCTCATCGCGGGTCCACTTCTTCATCATGCGGCCTCCTGCTTGAAGCCACCCGCCCGGGTGATTCGGCGTTCCACCTGCACCACGCGATGCACGAAGATGCCCGGGGTCACGACGGCCTCCGGGTCGAGCGCGCCGAGTTCGACGATCTCGGGCACCTCCACCACCGTGCACTGGGCAGCCATGGCCATGATCGGCCCGAAGTTGCGCGCCGTCTTGCGGTAGACGAGGTTGCCCCAACGGTCGGCCCGCTCGGCCTTGATCAGAGCCAGGTCGGCGTGGATGGGATACTCCAGCACATAAGGCCGGCCGTTGATTTCGCGGGTTTCCTTGCCCCGGGCCAGCTCGGTGCCGTAGCCGGTGGGCGTGAAAAAGGCCCCGATGCCCGCGCCGGCCGCGCGGATGCGCTCGGCCAGGTTGCCCTGCGGCACGAGCTCCAGTTCGATCCTGCCGCTGCGGTACAGGCCGTCGAACACGTGGGAATCCACCTGACGCGGAAAGGAACAGATGATCTTCCTCACCCGCCCGGTCTTCAACAAGGCGGCCAGTCCGGTGTCGCCGTTGCCGGCGTTGTTGTTCACCACTGTGAGATCCTTCGCCCCCTGGGCGATCAGGCCCTCGATCAGGTGGTCAGGGATGCCGGCGGTGCCAAAACCACCGATCATCACGGTGGAGCCGTCGCGCACGTCGGCCAGGGCGGCCTCGACCGAGGCACAGATCTTGTTGATCATGGAACGCCTATCGAACAGATGATTCACAAAACCACTGGAAGTTCTAATATTGAACAATGGTTCTTCTCGTGAACATTCACTGTACTCCACGATGAGCCCGAACTCAAGCTCGACCTCCCCTGAGCGCATCGAACCCGGCGACAGCTACGTGCAATCCTTCGCGCGCGGCCTGGCGGTGGTGCGCACCTTCAGTGGCGAAGCCCCGGCCCAGACCATCTCCGAGGTGGCCGAGCGGGCCGGCCTGACCCGCGCCGGCGCGCGGCGCATCCTGCTGACGCTGCAGCACCTGGGCTATGTGGAGGCCGAGGGGCGGCTGTTCCGCCTCACGCCCAAGATCCTCGACCTGGGCTTTGCCTACCTGAGCTCGCTGCCGCTGTGGAACCTGGCCGAGCCGGTGATGGAGGACCTGGTGGCCGACATCAAGGAATCGTGCTCGGCCGCGGTGCTTGACGCCACCGACATCGTCTACGTGCTGCGCGTGCCCACGCACAAGATCATGGCCATCAATCTGGGCGTGGGCAGCCGCCTGCCGGCCTACTGCACCTCGATGGGCCGAGTGCTGCTGGCCGGCCTGAGCGACGCGGAACTCGACGCCCGCCTGGCCGCCAGCGACTTGGTGCAGCGCACCCCCAAGACTGAAACCGACCCCACCCGCCTGCGCGCCTTGATCGAACAGGTGCGCGTGCAGGGCTGGGCCCTGGTGGCCGAAGAACTCGAAGAGGGCCTCGTCTCACTCGCCGCCCCCATCCGCGGCCGCAATGGCGACGTGGTGGCCGCCATCAACGTGAGCGGCCAGCAGCACCGCACACCGCCGGTGGTGATGCTCGAGCGCTTCTTGCCCAAGCTGCTGGCCGCGGCGCATCAGATCAGCTCGATGATCGGCGGCGCCAAGTAAGCCCGGCTCTTACGCGCTGCGCGCCCCCAAGCGCTGGGACACCGCCCGCGCACACTCGCGCAGCGCCTGCGCCAGCTCGCCATCCCAGCGCGTGTCGAACACGCCAGACGGACCGATGGCGGTGACGGCCATCACCATCTGGCCCGCGTGGTCGAACACCGGGGCGGACATGGCGCTCACGCCCTGGATCACGGCCCCTTCTGAGCGGCTCATGCCATGAGCACGTACTTCGGCCAACGTGGGCTCGAACGCCTCCCAGCAAGGCAGCGGCTTGGGCGGGGGCATGCCGGGCTGGGCACGCAGACCCAGGGCTTGCTCACGGGCACGCTCCTCTTCCAGGGCCGCGCGCACTTTGTCGGCCGGCAGATACGCCGCAAACAGCCGCCCCGAGGCCGTGCCGGGCAGGGATTCGACCGTGCCGTGGCGCATGTTCACGTGCACGGCGGCCGGGGACTCCTCGATGCGCACGATGGTGGGGCCGCGCGAGCCCCACACCGCCACGGCCACGGTGTGTCCGATGCGCTGGGCCAGCTCGGCAATCAAGGGTGTGGCGATGCGCACCGGATCGGCCTGCTGCAGCGCGATCAGGCCCAGTTGCAACGCCAGGGGCCCCAAGCCGTAGTGGCCGCTGACTTCGTGCTGCTCGACCAGGCCGATCTTGCCGAAGCTCACCAGATAGGGGTGGGCCTTGGCCGGCGCCATGCCGGCCTCGCGGGCCAGGTCCTTCAGCGGCAAGGCCCGGCCGGCATGGGCCAGCGCCCGCAGCAATTGCCCTCCCACCTCCACACTCTGAATGCCCCGCCGGTCCCGCTCGGCCTTCGTGTTGTTGTCGTCCACGGTTGATGTGCTTTCCAGGCCTCCGGGCCTTTCGACCAGGGGTTTACCCTGAATTCTCTTTGTTACCTGTCGAATTGATTAGACATTAGCAAACAAGTTGACTACGATCAAGTGTAGTTCAGCGATGTCAAACTGCTTCGCGTACGTATAACGCGACGCCCCACCGACCAGGAGCCTTTATGAGCCAGAAAGCCTTTGCCAGCCAGGCCGATCTCGAGGAGAAGCAGGTCAGCTTCACCCGGCTGTCCGAGCATGCCTATGCCTACACCGCCGAGGGCGACCCCAACACCGGCGTCATCATCGGCGACA
>NZ_JBKBVU010000248.1:0-3857 GCF_046289365.1 Caldimonas sp.
GAGGCGGCCGCCCGCTGGCTGGGCGGGGCCATGGGGCTGGCGCTGGGGGCGGGCGTCGTGGGCGCCCTGGTGTTCTGGGCGATGGGGTGGGGGCTGTCCGATACGCCGGCCTACCGCTACCTGCCGGCCCTGGCCCTGGCGGCGCCCTGGCTGCTGCTCACGCCCACGGTCTCGGGCCTGTACCTGGGGCTGGGGCGCATGGGGCCGATCAACGCCCTCACGGTGGCACCGCCTGCGCTGGCGCTGTGCGCGCTCGGGGCCTGGGTGCTGGCCGGGCAACCCATGACCCTGTGGGCCGTCATGATCGCCTGGCTGGGCGCGCGCGTGCTCGTGGGCCTCGCCGGGGCGGCCTGGGCCTGGCGCGATCAGCGCGGCTGTGCGCCGGACTGGCCTGCCTGGCGCACGCAGGCGGGCTTTTGCACCGTGCTGGGCCTGACCAACCTCATCAGTTGGCTCAACTACCGCATCGACCTCTTCATCGTGGAATCCTTCGTCAGCCTGTCGGCCGCAGGCCTCTACGCCATCGCGGTGACGGTGACCGAGTTGCTGTGGTTCATCTCGTCGTCGGTGAGCGCTGCCGCCTATGGCCGCATCGGCCAGCCCGACCGCGAGGCCGCCGCGAGGCTGACCGTGCGCCTGGTGCAGGCCAACCTGGGGGTGCTGTTGATCGCCTCGCCGGTGTTGCTGGGGCTGGCCGCCTGGGCCCTGCCGCGGGTGCTGGGGGCGCCCTATGCCGAGGCCGTGCCGCTGATGCTGTGGCTGCTGCCCGGCGTGTGGGCCTATGGCTGCGCGTCCACGTTGTCGGCCTACTACACCAACTTCCTCGGCCGGCCAAGGCTCTCGGCCGCGGTGGCCGGGGTGTCGTTGCTGATCAACGTGGGGGCCTGTGGGCTGCTCGTGCCCCGCCTGGGCGCCACCGGCGCGGCGATCGCCACCTCGCTGTCCTATGGGCTGGCCATCGCCTGGGGCCTGGCCCTGTTCCGCCGGCATGCGGGCCTGCGCTGGCGCGACCTGCTGCGTCCGTCCCGGTAGACTGTTGCGCCTGCCCTGTGCCACGATGCCGATCAAGCCCTGGATCACCCGAACCCTGCGTGCGCTGCTGCGCCCGCGCATGCTTTATGGCCACCGCCACCCCTCGGGGGCCTGGCTGGCCCACACCCGCATTGGCAGCACCACCGAGCTGGAAAGTCCCGAACGCCTGGACCTCGGCGACCATGTCTTCATCGGGCATCACAACTTCATCGATGCCTCGGGCGGCCTCACGATCGGCGAGGGCACGCAGATCACCAATCACGTGTCGGTGCTCACGCACTCCAGCCACCGCGCCACCCGGCTCATGGGCCGCGAGTACTTCGGCGATCCGCAGCCCCTGGGCTTCGTGCGCCAGCCCACCGTGATCGGCCCGTACTGCTTCATCGGCGCCCACAGCGTCGTGATGCCGGGCAGCCGCCTGGGCCGCGGCGTGCTGGTGCGCGCCTTCAGCTACGTGGACGGCGAGTTCCCCGACTACGCCATCGTGGCCGGCCAGCCGGCCCGCGTGATCGGCGATGTGCGCGAGGGCGATGCGGCCTGGATCGAGCGCCACCCGCAGGCCCGGTCCGCCTACTGCGGCCAGGGTTGGCCCGGGCGATGAGTGCGCCCCACCTGCTGTTCGTGGCCGATGCCACCAGCGTGCACACGCGCCGCTGGGTGGGCGCGATCGCACAGCGCGGCTATCGCTGCAGCGTGATCTCGCGGCACACGGGCGAGGTGCCGGGCGCCCAGGTGCATGCGCTCGACACCCCGGACGGCCGCTGGCCCTGGTTCGCGGCCCTGCCGCGCGTGCGCGCCTTGGCCCGTGCGCTGCAGCCCGACCTGGTGCACGGCCACTACCTCACCTCCTACGGCTTCTGGGCCGCCAGCCTGGGCCAGCGGCCCCTGGTGCTCTCGGCCTGGGGCTCCGATGTGCTGGTGAGCCCGCGCGAGAGCCGCCTCGTGCGGGCGCTCACCGGCTGGACCCTGCGCCGCGCCGATCTCGTCACCGCCGACAGTCAGGACGTGCTCGAGGCCATCGCCGCCTACCGCCCGCGCGCGGCCCTGCACCAGGTGCTGTGGGGCGTGGACACGGCGAAGTTCGTCGCGGTGCACAAGGCGCCCAGCCCGCTGCGTCTGGTGAGCCTGCGCAACTGGGAGCCGAACTACCGCATTGACCTCGTGCTGCACGCCGTCGCCCAGTTGCGCGAACGCCGCCCCGCGCTGCCCGTCGAGCTGCATTTGTGCGGGGGCGGCCCACTGGAGGCCTCTCTGCGAGCCCTGGCTGACACGCTGGGCTTGCAAGGGGTGGTGCATTGGCACGGCCGCGTCGATGAAGACCGACTGGCCGAGATCGTGCGCCACGCCCATCTCGCCCTCTCGGTGCCCGAGAGCGACGCCACCTCGGTGGCCCTGCTGGAGGCCATGGCCGCCGGTCTGGCCGTGATCGTCAGCGACCTGCCCGCCAACCGCCAGTGGGTCGATGGCCGCGGCGGACGCCGGGTGCCGGTGGGCGATGGGCAGGCCCTGGCCCAGGCCCTGGTCGAACTCGCCGGCGACGCTCGGGCCCTGGAGGCCATGGGCCGGCACAACCGCCGCCGCGTGGTGCCCGAGGTGTCGCGCGAGGAGCAGATGGACCGCATGGCCGCGCTCTACCGTGAACTGCTGACGCACAGGGGCTGCTGATGCCCACCGTCTCGGTCATCGTGCCTTGCCGCAACGAGCGCGCCCACCTGGAAGCCTTTTGCAGCTCGCTGCGGGCCCAGCAGCTTCCCGAAGGCTGGACGATGGAGGTGCTGGTGGCCGATGGCCACAGCGACGACGGCAGCCGCGCCTGGCTGGACGAGCACGCCGGCCGCTTCGGGCTGCGCGTGATCGACAACCCGCAGCGCATCGTCTCCACCGGCTTGAACCGGGCGCTGCAGGCCAGCCGTGGGGAGGTGATCGTGCGCATGGACGTGCACACCACCTATGCCAGCGACTACATCGCCCAATGCCTGGCCGCTTTGCAGGCCAGCGGGGCGGACAACGTCGGCGGTCCCTGGCGGGCGCAGGGCGAGGGGGCGCTGTCCTCGGCGATTGCCGCAGCCTTCCAGTCTCGCTGGCTGGCCGGCGGGGCGCGCTCGCGCCAGCTCGACCACAGCGGCTGGGTCGATACCGTCTACCTGGGCTGCTGGCCGCGCGTCACCTTCGAGCGCTTCGGCGGCTTTGATGAGACCCTGGTGCGCAACCAGGACGACGAACACAACCTGCGCATCACGCGCGGCGGCGGGCGCATCTGGCAATCGGCTGCCATCCGCTCCACTTACCGCCCGCGCGATTCGCTGGCGGCCCTGTGGCGGCAATACCAGCAGTACGGCTACTGGAAGCCCTTCGTGATCCGCAAGCATGGCGGGGCGGCTTCATGGCGCCACTGGCTGCCGGCGGGGCTGGTGCTGGGCCTGGCCGGCAGCCTGCTGTCGGCCCTGCTCGGTGCGCCCGTGTGGATGACCGTGCCGTTGCCCGGGGTCTATCTCGCGGTGGTGCTTGCCGCTTCGCTGGCCATCGCCGCGCAGACCCGCTGGAGGCACGTGCCGTGGCTGCCGCTGGTGATCCCGGCCTGCCACCTGGGCTACGGCCTGGGCTTCCTGCTCGGGGCCTTCGATGCCTGGAGCGGACGGGGCCCCCGTGCACGCATGGAGCGGCTCAGCCGTTGAGGGCGCGATGACCCCACCCGACGAACTGGACGCCGTGCAGGCGCGTTACGCCCGCCGCAGGCCCGACGACCCCCGCTACAGCCTGCTGAACCCGGCGGCGCTGGCCGCCTGGCAGGAGCGCCAACGCGCCATGGCCGCGCTGTTTCGGCG
>NZ_JBKBVU010000249.1:0-3852 GCF_046289365.1 Caldimonas sp.
CACATGGTCTTCCTGGTTGGCGCTGGTGGGCAGGCTGTCCACGCTGGCCGGGTGGGCGAGCGACTTGTTCTCCGAAGCCAGGGCGGCGGCGGTGACGTGGGCGATCATGAAGCCGCTGTTCAGCCCGGGGTTGTCCACCAGGAAGGGTGGCAGCCCCGAGAGGGTGCTGTCGATCAGCAAGGCGATGCGCCGCTCGGACAGCGCGCCGATCTCGGCCAGCGCCAGCGCCAGGGTGTCGGCAGCGAAGGCCACGGGCTCGGCGTGGAAGTTGCCCCCCGAGAGCACCTCGCCTGTGTCGGCAAAGACCAGCGGGTTGTCGGTGACGGCGTTGGCCTCGATGAGCAGCGTGCGCGCCGCCTGCATGATGAGGTCGCGGCAGGCGCCCATCACCTGGGGCTGGCAGCGCAGGCTGTACGGGTCCTGCACGCGCTCGTCGTTCACCACGTGCGACTGCCGGATTGCGCTGCCTTCGAGCAGGGCGCGCGTGACAGCGGCGCTGGCGATCTGCCCCGGCTGGCCGCGCAGCGCGTGGATGCGCGCATCGAAGGGCGTGTCGCTGCCCTTGGCGGCGTCGACGCACAGCGCGCCGGTGAGGCTGCCGGCCTCCAGCAGGCGCTCGGCCAAGAACAGCCCGTGCAGCGCCAGCGCGGTGGACACCTGGGTGCCGTTGATCAGGGCCAGGCCCTCCTTGGCGGCAAGCCGCAGCGGCGCGATGCCGGCGGCCTGCAGCGCGGCCGCGGCCGGCACCACGCGGCCGTCCATGCGCACCTCGCCCTCGCCCATCAGCGCCAGGGTCATGTGCGACAGCGGGGCCAGGTCGCCTGAGGCGCCAACCGAGCCCTTGGACGGGATCTGCGGCACGATGCCGGCGTTGAGCACCGCCAGCAGGGTGTCGATCACCACCGGGCGCACCCCTGAATGGCCGCGCGCCAGGCTCGCGGCCTTCATCGCCATCACCAGCCGCACGGTGGCGTCGCTCATCGGCTCGCCCGTGCCCACCGAATGCGAGAGGATGAGGTTGCGCTGCAACTGTTCGAGCTGGGCGTCGGGGATGCGCGTCTTTGCCAGCTTGCCAAAGCCGGTGTTGATGCCGTAGGCCGCTTCGCCGCGCGCGACGATGGCGTCGATGGCCGCCGCCGAGGCCGCAATGGCTGCGTGCGCGGCCTCGGGCAGGGCCACGCGCCGGGGCGCCGCCCACAAGGCGCGCAGCTCGGCCAAGGTCAGCCGGCCAGGGGTGAGAACCAGGGTGTCGTGCATGCTCAGGTCCGGTCGATCATGGGCAGATTGAGCCCCTGTTGCTTCGCGGTGGCAATGGCCAGTTCGTAACCGGCGTCGGCGTGGCGCATCACGCCCGAGCCGCAGTCGTTGACCAGCACACGCCCCAGGCGCTCGGCAGCGGCATCGCTGCCGTCGGCCACGATGACCATGCCCGCATGCTGGGAGTAGCCCATGCCCACGCCGCCGCCATGGTGCAGGCTGACCCAGGTGGCGCCGCCGGCGGTGTTGAGCAGGGCGTTGAGCAGCGGCCAGTCGGAGACGGCATCGGTGCCGTCGCGCATGCCTTCGGTTTCGCGGTTGGGGCTGGCCACCGAGCCGGTGTCCAAGTGGTCGCGGCCGATCACGATGGGCGCCTTGAGTTCCCCTTTGCGCACCATCTCGTTGAACGCCAGGCCCGCGCGGTGGCGTTCGCCCAGGCCCAGCCAGCAGATGCGCGCGGGCAGGCCCTGGAAGGCGATGCGTTCGCGTGCCATGTCCAGCCAGCGGTGGGTGTGGTGGTTGTCGGGGAAGAGCTCCTTGATCTTGGCGTCGGTCTTGTAGATGTCTTCCGGGTCGCCCGACAGCGCCACCCAGCGGAACGGCCCCTTGCCCTCGCAGAACAGCGGGCGGATGTAAGCCGGCACGAAGCCGGGGAAGTCGAAGGCGTTCTTCACGCCCTGGTCGAAGGCCACCTGGCGGATGTTGTTGCCGTAGTCCACGGTGGGCACCCCCATCGCATGGAAATCGAGCATGGCCTGCACATGCGCGGCGCAGCTGCGGGCGGCGGCGTCTTTCAGCATCGCGTGCATTGCAGGGTCACGCTGGGCGGCCTTCCACTGCTCGACGGTCCAACCGGCCGGCAGGTAGCCGTGGATGAGGTCGTGGGCCGAGGTTTGGTCGGTCACCAGGTCGGGCTTCAGGCCACCGGCTTTCGCACGTTGGACCAGCTCGGGCAGCACCTCGGCGGCATTGCCCAGCAGCGCGATGGAGACGGCCTCCTTGCGCTCGCAATGGTGGCGTACCATCGCCAGCGCCTCGTCGATGTCGCGGGCCTGCCGGTCCACATAGCGCGTGCGCAGGCGGAAGTCGATGCTGCTTTGCTGGCACTCGATGGTCAGCGACACCGCGCCGGCCAGGGTGGCCGCCAGCGGCTGGGCGCCGCCCATGCCGCCCAGGCCGGCGGTGAGGATCCACCGGCCCGACAAGTCCCCCCCGTAGTGCTGGCGGCCGGCCTCGACGAAGGTCTCGAAGGTGCCCTGCACGATGCCCTGGCTGCCGATGTAGATCCAGCTGCCGGCGGTCATCTGGCCATACATGAACAGGCCCTGGCGGTCCAGTTCATTGAAGTGCTCCCAGGTGGCCCACTTGGGCACGAGGTTGGAGTTGGCGATCAGCACGCGTGGGGCATGGGGGTGGGTCTTGAACACGCCGACCGGCTTGCCCGACTGGATCAGCAGCGACTCGTCGTCGTTGAGCTCGCGCAGGCAGGCCAGGATGCGGTCGAAGCAGGCCCAGTTGCGGGCGGCGCGGCCGATGCCGCCGTAGACCACCAGGGCCTGGGGGTTCTCGGCCACGTCGGGGTCGAGGTTGTTCTGCAGCATGCGGTAGGCGGCCTCGGTGAGCCAGCTCTTGCAGTGCAGCTCGGGGCCGCGCGGGGCGCGGATCACGCGGGTGGGGTCGTAGCGGGGGTCGGGGTTGGCGGTCATGATGGGCTCCAGGGCAGGCGGGTGGGGGCGCAGACTCAGGCCGGCAAGACGAGCCAGCCCAAGGCCAGGCCGGCGCGCAGGGCGACGGCACCGAGGACGATGCTCAGCAGGCTGCGCAGCAGCCAGATCACGAGCAGGTCGCGGAACTTGACGGGGATGCGGGTGGCCAGGATGCAGGGCACGCAGCCGGACAGGAAGAGCACCGTGCTGATCGAGACCAGGGCCACCAGGAAGCGCAGCAGGAACTCGGCGTCCTTGAGCAGGATGGCCGGCAGGAACATCTCGGCCAGGCCCGAGGCAAAGGCACCGCTGGCGGCGGCAGCGTTTTCCAGGCCCAGCACGGCACCGGCGACCCACAGCGCGGGCTTGAGCAGCACGCCGATCCACTCGAACACCGGCGTGAATTTGGCCAGGCACAGGCCGGCGAAGCCCACCGCGAGGATGCTGGGGGCGACCACGGCGGACATCTGCAACCCGTCCTTCAGGTGGGTCCACAGCATCCGAGGCAGCGGCTCGCGAGACTGGTAGCGCGCCACACCCGCTTGCAGGGCCCGCTGCCAGCGGTTGCCGGCGGCCGGGTCATGGTCGTCCTCGGCGGGGGTGGGGCGGCGGTCGTCCATGCCGGCGATGGGCGGCAGGTAGGCCGTGATCGCGGTGACCGCGAAGGTCACGACGAAGCTGGCCCAGAAGAAGAACGTCCAGTGCTCCATCAGGCCCAGGGTCTTGGCCACGACCACCATGAAGGTGGCCGATACCGTGGAGAAACCCGTGGCGATGACCATGGCCTCGCGCACGGTGTACTTGCCCTGCTGGTACATCGCGTTGGTGACGAGCAGGCCGATGGAATAGCTGCCGACGAAGGAGGTGACGGCGTCGATGGCCGAGTAGC
>NZ_JBKBVU010000250.1:0-3812 GCF_046289365.1 Caldimonas sp.
GGCCTTGCACCAGCGCGCCGCCTCGGCCTCGTCGGGACCGCCGATCTCGCCGATCATGATCACGGCGTCGGTGTCGGGGTCGTCGTTGAACATCTTCATCACGTCGATGTGCTTGAGGCCATTGATCGGGTCGCCACCGATGCCCACGGCCGAGCTCTGGCCCAGGCCCAGCTCGGTGAGTTGTGCCACGGCCTCGTAGGTGAGCGTGCCCGAGCGCGAGACCACGCCGATGCGGCCCTTGCGATGGATGTGGCCGGGCATGATGCCGATCTTGATCTCGTCCGGCGTGATCAGGCCGGGGCAGTTGGGGCCCAGCAGCAGGGTCTTCTTGCCGCCGGCGGCCTCCTTGGCCTTCATCTTGTTGCGCACCATCAGCATGTCGCGCACGGGGATGCCCTCGGTGATGCACACCACGAGGTCCAAGTCGGCCTCGACGGCCTCCCAGATCGCGGCAGCGGCGCCCGCCGGCGGCACGTAGATCACCGAGACGGTCGCGCCGGTGGCGGCCCGGGCCTCCTGGACGGTGGCGTAGATCGGGATGTCGCTGAACTTCTCGCCGGCTTTCTTCGGGTTCACGCCCGCCACGAAGGCGTTCTTGCCGTTGGCGTAGGCCTGGCAGCCCAGGGTGTGGAACTGGCCGGTCTTGCCGGTGATGCCCTGGGTGATGACCTTGGTGTCCTTGTTGATCAGGATGCTCATGTTCGTTTCCTTCAGGGCTCTGTCAGGCTTGAACGGCGGCGACGACCTTCTGCGCGGCCTCGGCCATGGTGTCGGCGGAGATGATGGGCAATCCGGAGTCGGCCAGCATCTTCTTGCCCAGGTCCTCGTTGGTGCCCTTCATGCGCACGACCAGCGGCACCGACAGGTTCACGGCCTTGCAGGCGGTGATCACGCCCTCGGCGATGGTGTCGCAGCGCATGATGCCGCCGAAGATGTTGACCAGGATGGCCTTCACGTTGGGGTTCTTCAGCATGATCTTGAAGGCCTCGGTGACCTTCTCGGCCGTGGCACCGCCGCCCACGTCCAGGAAGTTGGCCGGCTCGCCGCCGAACAGCTTGATGGTGTCCATCGTGGCCATGGCCAGGCCGGCGCCGTTGACCAGGCAGCCGATGTTGCCGTCCAGGCTGATGTAGGCGAGGTCGAACTTGGAGGCCTCGACTTCGGCCGGGTCCTCTTCATCGAGGTCACGGTAGGCGACGATCTCGGGGTGGCGGAACAGCGCATTGGCGTCGAAGTTGAACTTGGCGTCCAGCGCGATCAGGCGGCCCTTGGAATCGCAGTTCAGCGGGTTGATCTCGACCAGCGAGGCGTCGGTCTCCATGTAGCAGGTGTAGAGCTTCTGGAAGAGCTCGACGCCTTGCTCGACGGTGGGGCCAGACCAGCCGATCGCGGTGGCCACCTTGCGGGCCTGGTCGGACGTGAGGCCCACGAGCGGGTCGATGTACTCGGTGATGATCTTCTCGGGCGTGCGGTGGGCGACTTCCTCGATGTCCATGCCGCCCTCGCTGGAGGCGATCAGCGCAACCTTCTGCGTGCTGCGGTCGGTCACCAGCGAGACGTAGTATTCCTTTTGGATGTCGGCCCCTTCCTCGATGTAGAGGCGGCGCACCTTCTGGCCTTCGGGGCCGGTCTGGTGCGTCACGAGTTGCATGCCCAGGATCTGCTCGGCCAGGGTCTTGACCTCGTCGATCGACTTGGCCACCTTCACGCCCCCGCCCTTGCCACGCCCGCCGGCGTGGATCTGGGCCTTGACCACCCAGACCGGGCCGCCCAGCTTCTGGGCCGCCTCGATGGCTTCCTGCACGGTGAAGGCGGGGATGCCGCGCGGCACCGGCACACCGAAGTGGCGCAAGATTTCCTTGCCTTGGTACTCGTGGATCTTCATGGTGTGTCTCTCTACTTGGAGGTCTGGGGGGGAGAGGGGGGAGTGAGAGTGCCGGCGGCGGACGCATCCGCCCGGTACCAGCGCGGGTAATAAGTGCGTACCGCCTCGCCGTCGGCGCGCAGCGCATGGCAGCGGTCGATCTGGAAGGGCTGGCGGTCGGTCTGGGCCTGTCCGCTTTCCTGGGTGTCGAGCACCTCGCCGGCAAAGGCCTGCACCACCGCGGTGGGCAGCACCTGGGCCATCTCGGTGAGGTGGGTGCAGCCCTGGATGCCACCCAGCCGCTCCTTGACGCTTTGGCGGAAGCGCTGCATCAGGTTCAGGCCGACGAGGCGGCCATAGGCATCGCCATAGGCGTCGCAGTGGCCGGGATAGGGCATCCAGTCGGTCTGCGCACCGGCAGCCAGGATGTTCATCTGCTCGTCGATCACCAGGCGCAGCGTCATGTCGTGCACCGGATCGCCGGCGCGGCGCACGCCGCCGGCCAGCGGGTAGTCACGCGCCTTGACATCGACCAGCCGGGCCTCGACCTCCCACCGCCCGCCGCCACAGGCATACACCGCCACGTCGATGCTGCGGCGGTGCTTGAGCTGGCGCTCGGGATGGGCCGGAGGCAAGGCCATGGGCGGGAAGTTTCAGGCGGTTTCGGCAAGCCCATCACTTTAGCATGCTGCGCCGCACCAAAAGAGGGGCGTTGTGCGACAGGCGAACACTTGCCGCTCCGCCATGAAGCAGCCTCAGCCAGGCCATGCAAAGCTTGCATGGGCGCAGATGTCACTTTGGCGACGCGGCGCACTACAGTGCGTGGCACGGCCTGCCAGGGGTCACGAGCCCCGGGCAGCAGCCCTCTTTCGGTCCACTGCAGGAACACAGCATGAGCCACACCTCCTCTTCCACGCCCACCTCGTTTTCGGGTCTGTCGTACGTCAACCCCTCGCCCACCAGCCCTTGGGGCACCTACCTGTCGCAGGTGGACCGCGTGATCCCCTACCTGGGCCCGCTGGCGCGCTGGGCCGAGACGCTCAAGCACCCCAAGCGCACGCTGATCGTCGACATCCCCATCGAGATGGACGATGGCACGGTGCGCCACTTCGAGGGCTATCGCGTGCAGCACAACCTCTCGCGCGGCCCCGGCAAGGGGGGGGTGCGCTATCACCCGGCCGTGACGCTGGAGGAGGTGATGGCCCTGGCGGCCTGGATGACGGTAAAGAACGCCGCCGTCAATCTGCCCTACGGCGGGGCCAAAGGCGGCATCCGCGTCGACCCGAAGCTGCTGTCGATGAAGGAGCTGGAGAAGCTCACGCGGCGCTACACCAGCGAGATCGGCATCATCATCGGCCCGCAGCAGGACATCCCGGCCCCGGACGTGAACACCAACGCCCAGATCATGGCCTGGATGATGGACACCTACTCGATGAACGTGGGGGCCACGGCCACCGGCGTGGTCACGGGCAAGCCCATCCACCTGGGCGGCTCGCTGGGCCGCGTGAAGGCCACCGGACGCGGCGTGTTCGTGACCGGCCGCGAGGCCGCCCGCCGTCTGGGCCTGAACCTGGACGGCGCGCGCGTGGCGGTGCAGGGCTTCGGCAACGTGGGCTCGGCCGCCGCTGAGCTGTTCGCCGGTGCCGGCGCCAAAATCGTCGCGGTGCAGGACCACACCGGCACGATCTTCAACCCGCGGGGCTTCGACATGCACGACCTGATGGCCACCTTGCACCGTGACGGTGGCGTGGGGGCCTTCACCGGCGGCGAACGCATCGACCCCGAGGCCTTCTGGGACGTGGACTGCGACATCCTGATCCCCGCGGCGCTGGAGGGCCAGATCACGCCGGCCCGCGCCAACCGCATCAAGGCACGGCTGGTGCTCGAGGGCGCCAACGGCCCGACGCTGCCCGAGGCCGACGACGTGTTGGCCGACCGCGGCATCCTC
>NZ_JBKBVU010000030.1:0-23730 GCF_046289365.1 Caldimonas sp.
AAGGCGCCGGCCCGTTCGGCGCGGCGGCCGGCGGCGGCAAAGAGCGCGGCCACGCCGGGCTGCATGCGCCCGGCACGGATGCGCTTGAGGCCCTGGGCGACGAGCCGCCGGTTGTTCGCATCGAGCTTCACCACGTCGGCCACGGTGCCCAGGGCAACGAGGTCGAGCAGGCTGTCCAGGCGGGGCTGGGCATTGGCCTCGAAGGCGCCGCGCCGGCGCAGTTCGGCGCGCAGGGCCAGCAGCACGTAGAACATCACGCCCACGCCGGCCAGGTGCTTGCTCTCGAAGGGGCAGCCAGGCTGGTTGGGGTTGACGATCACGTCGGCATCGGGCAGCACGACCTCGCCATGGACCTGAGCCGGCAGGTGATGGTCGGTCACTACCACGCGCAGGCCTCGTGCGCGGGCGTGGGCCACGCCCTCGAGGCTGGCGATGCCGTTGTCAACGGTGATCAGCACGTCAGGGCGCCGGGCCATCGCCAGGTCGACGATGGCGGGCGTGAGGCCGTAGCCGTGCACGGCGCGGTCGGGCACCACATAGCTGAGGGTGTCGGGCCGCGCGCCCAGCAGCTTCAGGCCGCGCAGGGCCACGGCGCAGGCGGTGGCGCCGTCGCAGTCGTAGTCGGCCACCACGCAGATGCGCTGGCCGGCCGTGAGGGCTTCGGCCAGGCAGGTGGCCGCGTCGGCGGCACCTTTTAATTGCTCGGGCGGCAGCAGGCGGGCGAGTGAGTCGTCGAGTTCGTCGGTGCTGCGGATGCCGCGGGCCGCATACAGGCGGGCTAGCAAGGGGTGCACCCCGGCTTGCTCCAGCGCCCAGGCCGTGCGGGGAGGGACGTCGCGCGTGATGATTCTCATGACCGGCTCCGGCTCACAGGGACTGCAGCACGTCGGCCGGCGAGGCCGGTGCCCAGCGTGTCCTGAGCACCTGCCACCAGGATCGCGCCGCCGGGGCCCAGGTCGGCGCGTGGCGCTCGCCGCACAAGGTCGGTTGCACGGGTTGTCCGGCGCGCGCTCGCTGCCAGGCTTCGCGCAGGGGGCCGGCGTCCAGGGCCTGCCAGGCCTGCGCCCAGGCGGCCCAGTCGCCCTGGACGAGGGCATCGCGCAGGCGGGTGTCCACAATCAGGTCGGCGGCGGGTCGGGCCTGCTGGCGCACCCCGCAACCGCTCAGCCAGAAGCTGTTGATGGGCAGCAGGCCGGCAGCCTCGCGGCGTTCGTTCAGCGGATGGGTGTAGAGCAGCATCTGCACTTCCTGCTGCAGCCGGCGCACCAGGCGGGCTTGGGGGTGGTCGGGCATCCACAGGTCCACGTTGCGGCCGATCACCCGGTCCACGCTGGCCGTGGGCAGCTCCGCCAGGCTTTCGTGGGCGACATACCAGCGCAACGGGGCGCCGTAGACCAGCACCCAGCCTTCGCCTTCGAAGAGCTCGCGCACGGCTTCGAGCGCCTCGCGCGAGGCGGCCTCGTCGAGCTGCAGCGACTCGGGCGGCAGCATGGTCACCTCGTCGGCACTGGCATGCCAGTGGGCAGGCGTGAGCAGGCCCCAGCACAGGTCGTCGGTGGCGATGCCGTCGGACGCTGCGGCATGAGCCGCCCAGGGCAGGCCGCCGTCGGGGCCGGCATAGCCCCAAGCCAGGGCCAGGGCGCGCTCATGCGGCATGGACAGGCTGTACTCGTCGCCCTCGCTGCGCCAGACCGGCCCGAGGTGGGCCAGCAGGCCGCCCAGGTGGGGCAGGGACAGCTCGCGCATCTTCGCGCGGGCCGCCTCGGCCAGCGCCGAGGCATAGGGAATCAGCACATGCATGGCCCGCCATTATCGGCGCCCTGGCCGGCTCGGGTAGCATCGGGCGCCTGCCTGCGGGCGAACCCCTCCATGCGACCCATGAACTGGCCCTACGAACTGCAGATCGGCTGGCGCTATACGCGTGCCGGCCGCGCCACCCGGCGCAACGGTTTCATCTCGTTCATCTCCGGCGTGTCGATGCTGGGCATCGCGCTGGGGGTGGCGGCGCTCATCATCGTGCTGTCGGTGATGAACGGCTTCCAGAAGGAGGTGCGCGACCGCATGCTGTCGGTGATCTCGCACATCGAGGTCTTCTCGGCCGACGGCCAGGCCCTGCCCAACTGGGAACAGACGGCCAACGAGGCCCTGGCGAACCCGCAGGTGCTGGGTGCCGCCCCCTATGTGGCCGCCCAGGCCCTGGTGGCGCGCGGCGAGGACATGCGCGGCGCGATCATCCGCGGCATCTCGCCCGAGCACGAGCCCAACGTGACCCCGCTGGCCGCCCAGCTCAAGGACACCGTGCTGGCCCGCCTGCAGCCCGACGGCTGGGGCGTGGTGCTGGGGGCCGAGCTGGCTCGCCAGCTCGGCGTTCGCGAGGGCGACCGCGTCACCATCGTCTCGCCCAGCGGGCAGGTGACGCCGGCCGGCGTGGTGCCGCGCCTGAAGCAGATGACGGTGGTGGGCACCTTCGAGGCCGGCCACTATGAATACGACAGCGGCCTGGTGCTGATGCACCTGGACGATGCGGCCCGGCTCTTCCGCGTGGCCGGGCCCACGGGCGTGCAGTTGCGCCTGGCCGACCTGCACCGCGCCCGGCAGGTGGCGCAGGAGCTGGCCCAGCAGCTCAGCGGCGAGCTCTACCTGCGCGACTGGACACGCACCAACCGCAACTGGTTCGATGCCGTGCAGCTCGAAAAACGCATGATGTTCATCATCCTCACGCTGATCGTGGCGGTGGCGGCCTTCAATCTGGTGTCGATGCTGGTGATGACGGTCACCGACAAACGGGCCGACATCGCCATCTTGCGCACCCTGGGCGCCACGCCGCGCTCTATCATGGGCATCTTCATGGTGCAGGGGGCGGCCAGCGGCATCATCGGCACCCTGGGCGGCCTGCTGCTGGGGCTGCTGGTGGCGTTCAACATCGACGTGATCGTGCCGGCCATCGAGCGGCTGTTCAACGCGAGCTTCCTGCCCGGCAGCATCTACCTCATCAGCCGCATGCCCAGCGACCCACAGATGGCCGACATCGTGCCCATCGGTGTGATCTCGCTCGTGCTGGCTTTCGTGGCCACGCTGTATCCGAGCTGGCGCGCCAGCCGTGTGCAGCCGGCGGAGGCGCTGCGCTATGAGTGAGTTCGTGCTGAGCGCCGAAGGCCTGCACAAGCGCTTCCACGAAGGCCCGCTGGACGTGCACGTGCTGCGCGGCGTGAGCCTGCAGGTGCGCCCGGGCGAGACGCTGGCCATCGTCGGCGCCTCGGGCTCGGGCAAGAGCACGCTGCTGCATCTGCTGGGCGGTCTGGATGCGCCCACGCAGGGGCGCGTGGTGTTGCAGGGGCGGGATTTCGCCAGCCTGGGGCCGTCTGCCCAGGGGCAGTGGCGTAACCGGCATCTGGGCTTCGTCTATCAGTTTCACCACTTGCTGCCCGAGTTCACGGCGCTGGACAATGTGGCCATGCCGCTGCGCATCCGGCGCATGCCGGTGGCACCTGCGCACGAACAGGCCCTGGCGATGCTCTCGCGCGTGGGTCTGCGCGAGCGCACGCAGCATCGCCCGGCCGAACTGTCCGGTGGCGAGCGCCAGCGCGTGGCCATCGCCCGGGCCCTGGTGACGCAACCGGCGTGCGTGCTGGCCGACGAGCCCACCGGCAACCTGGACCGCGAGACGGCCAACACCATCTTCGAGCTGATGCTCTCGCTGGCGCGCGACCAGGGCACGGCCTTCGTCGTGGTCACCCACGACGAGGAGCTGGCTGCGCGCTGCGACCGGCGGCTCAGGCTGAAGGCGGGCGTGCTCGTCTGAACGAAGACGCACCATGTGGATCGACACCCACTGCCACCTCGATGCGGCCGAATTCGACGGCGACCGCGAGGCAGTGGTCGCGCGTGCGCGCTCGCAAGGCGTGGGCGGCATGGTCCTGCCGGCCGTGAGCACTACCAACCTCGAGGCTGTGCGCGACCTGGCCCATCGTCACGGCTGCGTCTATGCGCTGGGCCTGCATCCTCTGTATGTGCACGCGGAGCCACCCGATGCGCTGGACACGCTGCGCGCCGCGCTGCAGCGTCATCGCGGCGACGCCCGTCTGGTGGCCGTGGGCGAGATCGGCCTGGACCACTTCGTGCCGGGCCTGGACCGCGCCGTGCAGGAGCGCTATTACGTGGCCCAGCTTCAACTGGCCCGCGAGTTCGAGCTGCCGGTGATCCTGCATGTGCGCCGCTCGGCCGATGCCCTGCTCAAGCACCTGCGGCGAGTGCGCGTCAAGGGGGGCATCGCCCATGCTTTCAACGGCAGTGTCCAGCAGGCACGGGCCTTCATCGACCTGGGTTTCAAGTTGGGCTTCGGCGGTGCGATGACGTTCGAGCGTGCGCTGCAGATCCGCACCCTGGCCCGTGAGCTGCCGCTGCAAGCGCTGGTGGTGGAGACCGATGCGCCCGACATCCCGCCGCAGTGGCTCTACCGCACCGCTGAGCAGCGCGCCGCGGGCCAGACCAGCCGCAACGAGCCGGCCGAGCTGCCGCGCATCGCCCAGGTGCTGGCCGAGTTGCGCGGCCTGAGCCCGGAGGCGGTGGCTGCAGCCACCTCGGCCAATGCGCGCGAGGTGCTGGGGTTGGCGTGGGCATGAAGGCTCCCGATCGCCTGCAGGGCCTGGCGCCGGTGGTGGTGCCCCATACCCGCCTCGTGGTGTTGGGCAGTTTTCCCGGCGTGGCCTCGTTGCGCGAGCAGCAGTACTACGCGCATCCGCGGAATCATTTCTGGCCCCTGCTGTCGGCCCTGTGGGGGGTGGACCTGCGGGCCCTGCCCTATGCGCAGCGGCTGGACGTGGTGCGCGAGCGGGGGCTGGGCCTGTGGGACGTGTATGCGAGCTGCCGGCGCGAGGGCAGCTTGGACAGCGCCATCGAGGAGGCTGAACTCAACCCGCTGGCGCGCCTGCGTGAATGGGCCCCGGGCCTGCAGGCGCTGGCCCACAACGGCGGCGAGTCCGCCCGGGCGATGCGCATCACGCGCCACCTGGGCTTGGCGGTGCACCGCCTGCCTTCCACCAGCCCGGCCAACGCCACGTGGAGCTTCGAGCGCAAGCTGGTGGCCTGGCGGGCCGTTTTCGAACTGCACGAACTGGCATGAGCTCCACCAAGCAGCGCAAAGGCGCCCTGCATCATCCGAGCGTCACGCTGTCCGAATCCGACGGCGTGCGCTATCTGCACCTGGACACGCCCTGGGTCCAGGGGGCCATGCGGGTGAAGAAGCCCAACGACATCGAGCTGGCCTACGTGCAGCGCATGATGGCCTGGATGCTGCTGCGCCCCACCGATGCCCTGGGCGAGGGCCACGCCGTGCAACTGGGCCTGGGCGCGGCGGCGATCACCAAGTTCTGTCACAGGAAGCTGCGCTGGCGCACCACCGCGGTGGAGCTGAACCCCGAGGTCATCGCCGTGTGCCGCCAGTGGTTCCGCCTGCCGCCCGACGACGAGCGGCTGCGCGTGATCGAGGCTGATGCCGCCGCCTACGTGGGCGACCCGGCCCATGCGGGCACGGCCGATGCGCTGTGTGTGGACCTGTACGACCACGAAGCCGCCAGCCCGGTGCTCGACGACGAGGCGTTCTACCGGGCCTGCCACCGCCTGCTGGCGCCAGGCGGTGTCATGAGTGTCAACCTCTTCGGCCGCCATGCCAGCTTCGAGCGCAGCCTGGCGCACATCGCCGCAGCCTTTGCCGGTGAAACCCTTTGGAGCCTGCGGCCGACGCGCGAAGGCAACACCATCGTGCTGGCCTGCCGTGGCGTGCCGCCCGTGACCCGGGCCGTGCTTGCCGAGCGAGCCGAAACCGTCGAAACTCGTTTCGGCCTGCCGGCTCGCAAATGGCCGCGCATGATGAAACCCGTGCACCCGTCATGACCGCCAAACCCGACTCCGTCCACGCCAAAATGCATCGCAAGGCCCATCGCAAGGGCCGCCTGGACTGGCAGGTGCTGGTGGACTGGTTGCGCGAGGACGGTGTGATCACCCCCGGCGACGCCCAGCGCACCCAGCAGCGCCTGGCCGCCGGCGCCAGTGCCCAGCACCCGCTGGTGCGCCTGGCCAGCGTGGGCCTGGTGCATGCCGGCACCGGCAAGCCGCTGGACACCGAGACCCTCACCGAATGGCTCGCCGGTCGCGCGGGGCTGGACTACCTGCGCATCGACCCGCTCAAGGTCGATGTGGGCCGTGTGGCCGATGTGATGTCGATCAACTACGCCGAGCGGCGCCGCTGCCTGCCGGTGCAGGTGGGCCTGGCCGAGATCACGATGGCCACCTGCGAGCCCTTCGATACCGACTGGGTGGCCGAGATCGAGGCGCACACGCGCAAGAAGATCCGGCTGGTGGTGTCCAGCCCGAACGAGCTGGCGCGCTATACCACCGAGTTCTACACCTTGGCCAAGTCGGTCAAAGCCGCGGCAAAGAACGGCCAGGTCAGCGGCCCGGCCAACTTCGAGCAGCTCGTCGAACTCGGCAAGGCCAAGCACCTCGACGCCAACGACCAGGGCATCGTGCAGGTGGTCGACTGGTTGTGGCAGTACGCCTTCGACCAGCGCGCCTCGGACATCCATCTCGAGCCCCGCCGCGACATCGGTGCGGTGCGGTTTCGCATCGACGGAGTGATGCACACCGTCTACCAGTTGCCGCTGACCGTGATGGCCGCGATGACCAGTCGCATCAAGCTGCTGGGCCGCATGGACGTGGTGGAAAAGCGCCGCCCGCTCGACGGCCGGATCAAAACGCGCAACCCGCGCGGCGACGAGGTCGAGATGCGGCTGTCCACCCTGCCCACGGCCTTCGGCGAAAAGCTGGTGATGCGCATCTTCGACCCGGACACCACGGTCAAGAGCCTCGATGCCCTGGGCTTTTCCAGCCACGACGCGCAGCGCTGGGAGCAGCTCGTCACGCGGCCGCACGGCGTGATCCTGGTGACCGGCCCCACCGGTTCGGGCAAGACCACCACGCTGTACGCCACGCTCAAGCGCCTGGCCACCGACGAGGTGAACGTCTGCACGATCGAGGACCCGATCGAGATGATCGAGCCGGCCTTCAACCAGACCCAGGTGCAGCCCCAGCTCGACCTCAACTTTGCCAGCGGGCTGCGCGCGCTGATGCGCCAGGATCCGGACATCATCATGGTGGGCGAGGTGCGCGACCTCGAAACCGCCGAGATGGCGATCCAGGCGGCGCTCACCGGGCACCTGGTGTTCACCACGCTGCACACCAACGACGCGGCCTCGGCCATCACCCGGCTGCTCGACCTGGGCGTGCCGTCCTACCTGATCAGCGCCACCGTGCTGGGCGTGCTGGCCCAGCGTCTGGTGCGCACCCTGTGCCCGCACTGCAAGCAGCCCGACGAGGACTTCAGCCGCGACACCCTGGCCGCGGCCATCGCCCCCTGGCGCATGAGCGGGGCCTTCCGCCCCTACCGGCCGGTGGGCTGCATCGAGTGCCGCATGACCGGCTTCCAGGGGCGCGCGGGCCTGTACGAGCTGCTCACCGTCACCGAGGCCCTCAAGCCCCACCTCACCCAGACGCCGGACCTGTCGCGCCTGCGACAGCAGGCCACTCAGGATGGCATGCGCCCGCTGCGTCTGGCCGGCGCGATGAAGGTGGCCGAGGGCCTGACCACGCTGGACGAGGTGCTGCGCGCCACCCCGGCCTGGGAAGCCTGAGACGCAAGGCACCGATCGCGCAGCCCCGAGCCGCCTGCTTCACGGCGTCCGGCTCGGCCGGCAGGCCTCCTGCCGCTACGTGTATTCCACAGGAACGGTTTGCGGGCCGCTCCCTAGAATCGCCGGCAGTTCTATCGTGGGCAGTTCTGCCAATACCACCATAACCGTCTGAGGAGCGATCGTGAAGATCAAGAGTCAGAAGGACTTCGCGTCCGGACTGATGTTCATCGTCGTGGGCATCGCGTTCGCCTGGGGTGCCACCGAATACAGCTTCGGCAATTCCGCGCGCCCCGGCCCGGGGTATTTCCCCTTCGGTCTGGGCATCTTGCTGGCCATCCTGGGCGCCCTGGTCACGTTCAGCGCGCTGACCATCGAGACCGAGGACGGCGAGCCCATCGGCCACATTGGGTGGAAACCCTTGTTCATCATCGTCGGATCGGTGGTGCTGTTCGGCGCTACGCTGCCCCGCCTGGGTCTGCTGATCTCGCTGCCGCTGCTGATCATCGTGGCCAGCCTCGCCGGCGACGAATTCAATTGGCGAGATGCCATCATCGCCGTGGTCGTGCTCACGGCCCTGTCATGGTTCGTGTTCTCTTGGGCGCTCAATCTGGTCATCCCCTTGTGGCCGGCTTGGCTTTCCCAGTAAGTCGAACGCCCAAGGAGACCCCTCATGGATTTGCTTGCCAATCTCGCGCTGGGTTTTGAGACTGCGCTGTCGCTTCAAAACCTGGGTTATGCCTTCATCGGGGCCCTGTTCGGCACCCTGGTGGGCGTGTTGCCCGGTCTCGGCCCGGCGGCCAGCATCGCGATGCTGCTGCCCTCCATCTACGCGCTGGACGCCACGCCGGCGCTGATCATGCTGGCGGGCATCTACTACGGTTCGCAATACGGCGGCTCGACCACCGCCATCCTCATCAACGTGCCGGGCGAATCATCCTCGGTCGTGACCGCCTTGGACGGCTATCAAATGGCCCGCCAGGGGCGTGCTGGCGCGGCCTTGGCCACGGCTGCGCTGGGCTCTTTCTTTGCCGGCTCGGTGGCTACGCTCATCATCGCTGGCTTTGCGCCGCCGCTGACCGAGCTGGCCTTCAAGTTCGGCCCGGCCGAATACTTCTCGCTGATGGTGCTGGGCCTGATCGGCTCGGTGGTGCTGGCCTCGGGCTCGCTCATCAAGGCCATCGCGATGATCCTGCTGGGTTTGCTGATCGGGCAGATCAACACCGACGTGATCTCCGGCGTGCCGCGCTACTCGTTCGACATTCCCGAACTGTCCGACGGCATCAACTTCGTCGTCATCGCGATGGGCATCTTCGGCTTCGGTGAGATCATCGCCAACCTCTCGGTCCCGTCGCACACCCGCGAGGTCTTCACCCGCGACGTGCGGGGCCTGTGGCCCAGCAAGAAGGACTTCAAGGAAGCCGCCCCGGCGGTGCTGCGCGGCACGGCGCTCGGCTCCATCCTGGGCATCCTGCCCGGCGGCGGCGCGCTGCTGTCCTCGTTTGCCTCCTACACGCTGGAGAAGAAGCTCGCCAAGGATCCCAGCCAGTTCGGCAAGGGGGCCATTCAGGGCGTGGCCGGCCCCGAGGCGGCGAACAATGCCGGCGCCCAGACCTCCTTCATTCCCATGCTCACGCTGGGCATCCCGTCCAACGTCGTGATGGCGCTGATGGTGGGCGCGATGACGATCAAGGGCATCCAGCCCGGCCCGCAGGTCATGACCAGCGACCCGGCGCTGTTCTGGGGCCTGATCGCTTCGATGTGGATCGGCAACCTGATGCTCGTGGTGCTCAACCTGCCGCTGATCGGCATCTGGATCAAGCTGCTGACGGTGCCTTACCGCTTCCTGTTCCCGGCGATCCTGACCTTCTGCTGTATCGGCCTGTACACGCTGAACAACAACAACTTCGACGTCTACATGGGCGCCCTGTTCGGCATCATCGGCTATGCCTTCTACAAGCTGGGCTGCGAGCCGGCCCCGCTGCTGCTGGGCTTCATCCTCGGGCCCATGATGGAGGAGAACCTGCGCCGCGCCCTGCTGCTGTCGCGCGGCGACTGGACGGCCTTCGTCACCCGCCCGCTGTCGGCCGGCCTGCTGCTGGCGGCCCTGGCGATGGTGGTGATCGTGCTGATGCCCTCGATCCGGCGCAAGCGCGAGGAAGCCTTCCAGGAAGCCGACTGACGCGGGGCTGCCTGCCTGCGCGCTGCAAAGGCCGCCTTCGGGCGGCCTTTGCGCCTTTGCGCGGCCGCGATAATGCGCCCCCAGGAGGAGATTAGCCCGATGCTCACACCCCATCCGCTGCGGGAGGTTCTGCACAACGAGGTCCATGCGCGCCCCTACGAGCGGATGTGCGCGCCGCTGGCGCTGTCGCACCTGGCGCTGCTCACACCGCCGGGGCAGACGGCCTCGCGCGAGCACTTGCACGCGCTGCTGCGCGCGCGCCACCTGCCGCTGCCGGCCGAGGACGCCAGCCACCTGAGTCTGGACATCGGAGGCGTGCACCTGCGCTGGGAGCAGCACACCGAGTTCCAGACCTACACCTTCTGGAGGGCCCTGTCCGAGCGGCCCACCAGCTTCGACGAGCCGGCCGTCGGCCTGGTGCCCCAGGACTGGCTGCGCGGCATCCCGGGGCAATGGCTGGTGGGCATGCACGTGCTGGTCACGCGCACCCGCGATGACGGCTCCGACCCCCTGGTGCGTGGGGCCCTGTCCGAGGAGAGCCTGGTCGGCTCCATCGTGATGGACGGACAGGCCGAGGTCTACACCGACTTCCGGCTGCATGCCGACGGCTTCGCGCGTGTGGTGGTGGTGGCCGCCAGCATGCACCCCCGCCGTCTGGGCCGCACTGTCCAGCGCCTGCTGGAGGTGGAGACCTACCGGATGATGGCTTTGCTGGGCCTGCCGGCGGCGCGCCAGGTCGCCGCCACCCTGGCCGATGCCGAGCGCGAGCTGGCACGGATCGCCGACCAGATCCGCAGCGCCGAGCGCTCGCACGAGCCTGAGCTGCTGCGCCAGCTCACCCACCTGGCCGGCCGGGTGGAGAGCCTGTACGCCAGCACCCACGCCCGATTCTCGGCCAGCGGCGCCTACTTCGAGCTGGTGCAGCGGCGCATCGACGAGCTGGCCGAGCACCGCCTGGCCGGATTGCAAACTATGGGCGAGTTCATGGACCGGCGACTGGGGCCGGCGATGCAGACCTGTGCCTGGGCGGCGCGGCGCCAGCAGCAGTTGTCCGAACGCATCTCGCGCACCAGCAACCTGCTGCGCACGCGCGTGGAGATCGAGCAGCAGCAAAGCAGCCAGGCCCTGCTGGATGCGATGAACCGCCGCCAGAAAGCCCAACTGATGCTGCAGACGGCTGTCGAAGGCTTGTCGATTGCGGCGATCACGTACTACGGCGCCGGCCTGGTCGGCTATCTTGCCAAAGGGGCCAAGGATGCGGGCCTGCCGCTCAGCGTCGACATCGTCGTCGCCGCGGCCATTCCGCTGATCGCAGCCACCGTCTGGGTGGGGCTGCGTCGCCTGCACGCGGCGGCCCAGCGCGCGGCGCAATAGACCCGGTGCTGCAGGGCGGCGCCAGGCCGCGCATAATCATCCGATGATTCGGCCGAGGCCTGCCATGAAACCTTTCCTCTACGACACGCCGTACCCCTCGCTGCGCCTGCCCGTCTTCGCCCGCAACCTGGTGGCCACTTCCCATCCGGCAGCGGCCAGCGCGGGCCTGCGCATGCTCTGGAAGGGCGGCAATGCGGTGGATGCCACCATTGCCGCGGCGGCGGCGATGACGATCCTCGAGCCCGTCAGCAACGGTCTGGGCAGTGATGCCTTCGCCATCGTCTGGGATGGCCGGCAGTTGCACGGCCTGAACGCGGCCGGTCGTGCGCCGGCGGCCTGGACGCGCGAGTACTTCGCGGCACGCCACGCAGGGCAGGCCACGCGCCCGCCCAAGCGTGGCTGGGACTCGGTCACCGTGCCCGGCATGGTGGCCGGCTGGGTGGCCCTGCACGAGCGTTTCGGCAAGCTGCCCTTTGCCGACCTGCTGGAGCCGGCGATCGACTATGCCGAGCGCGGCTACTGCGTGCCGCCGGTGGTGGCCGCCAAGTGGGCTGCTGCCGTGCCCGAGCTGGAGGGCCAGCCGGGCTTTGCGCAGGCCTTCATGCCCCACGGCCGCGCGCCCGAGGTGGGTGAGCATTTCACGTTCAAGGACGCCGCGCGCAGCCTGCGGCTGATCGCCGATACGCGCGGCGAAGCCTACTACCGCGGCGAGATCGCCGCGGCCATCGCGGGCTTTGCGCGTCAGCATGGCGCAGCCCTCACCGAGGCCGATCTCGCGGCCATGCGGCCCGAGTGGGTGAAGCCGATCTCACGCCACTACCGCGGCTACACGCTGCACGAAATCCCGCCGTCGGGCCAGGGCATCGCCGCGCTGATCGCCCTGGGGATTCTTTCGCATTTCGATATCGCCGCGCTGCCGCGCGACTCGGCGGCCTCGCAACACCTGCAGATCGAGGCGATGAAGCTGGCCTTTGCCGACACCTACCGCTACGTGGCCGAGCGCGACCATATGGAAGTCACCGTCGAGCAGATGCTCGATGACGACTACCTCGCCAGCCGGGCGCGGCTGATCGATCCGGCCCAGGCCCAGGACTTCGGTGCCGGCAACCCGCCCACCGGCGGCACCATCTACCTCACCGCCGCCGACGAGCAGGGCCTGATGGTGAGCTGGATCCAGAGCAACTACATGGGCTTCGGCTCGGGTGTGGTGGTGCCGGGCTGGGGCATCTCGCTGCAAAACCGCGGCCACGGCTTTTCGTTGCAGGCCGGCAGCCCCAACGTGGTGGCGCCCGGCAAGCGGCCCTTCCACACCATCATTCCCGGCTTCCTCACGCGCGAGGGCGAGCCGATCATGAGCTTTGGCGTGATGGGCGCCAACATGCAGCCCCAAGGCCATGTGCAGACCCTCGTGCGCATGCTCGACTATGGACAGAACCCCCAGGCGGCCTGCGACGCGCCGCGCTGGCGCTACAACGAGGGCCTGTCGATCAATGTCGAGTCCACGATGGACCCGGCCGTGGTGCAGGGCCTGCAGGCGCTGGGCCACCGCATCGAGGTGCTGCAGGACCCCTACCAAGACTTCGGTGCGGGCCAGTTCATCTGGCGCCTGGGTGATCCGGCGGTCCAGGGCTATGTGGCCGCCAGCGATCCCCGGCGCGACGGCCAGGCGGTCGGGTTTTGAGCACAGCGGCCCACGACACCGCGGGGCGCTCGCCGATGGCCGCGGGTTTGCTGCTGGCCGCCGGCGGCGCGGTGGCCTTCTCGGGCAAGGCCATCATCGTCAAGCTGTCCTACCGCTATGGCGTCGATGCGGTGACGCTCATCATGTACCGCATGCTCTTTGCGCTGCCGCTGTTTGCGCTGCTGGCCTGGTGGTCGGGGCGCGGCAAGCCGGCCTTCACCCGGCGTGATTGGCTGGGCATCGGGGGCCTGGGCTTTTGCGGCTACTACCTGGCCAGCTTCCTCGACTTCCTGGGCCTGCAGTACATCAGCGCCAGCCTGGAGCGCCTGATCCTCTACCTCAACCCCACGCTGGTGCTGGCTTTGGGAGTGGTGTTGTTCAAGAAGCCGGTGCGTGCGCGCCAGCTCGTGGCCATTGCGGTGAGCTATGCCGGCGTGTTGCTGGTGTTTGGCCAGGAGGTGAACTTCGAAGGGCCCCATGTGCTGCTGGGCGGCCTGCTGGTGTTCGCCAGCGCGGTGTCCTATGCCGTCTACCTCGTCTACAGCGGCGAGATGGTGCAGCGCCTGGGGGCCATGCGGCTGGTGGGCTGGGCCAGCATGGTGGCCTGCGTGTTGTGCATCGCCCAGTTCGCGTTGCTGCGCCCCTGGTCGGCGGCGGTGGTGGCGCCCGAGGTGCTCTGGCTGGCCGTGCTCAACGCCACGGCCTGCACGGTGGCGCCCGTGCTGATGGTGATGATGGCGATCGAACGCATCGGTGCGGCCGCCACGGCCCAGATCGGCATGATCGGCCCGTTGTCCACGCTGGGCTTGGGCGTGCTGGTGCTGGGTGAACCCTTCACCCCCTGGATTGCCGCGGGCACCGTGCTGGTGCTGGCCGGCGTGTGGTTGTTGACGAAGTGGAGATAGGACGATGGACCTCGGCATTGCGGGCAAATGGGCCCTGGTGTGCGCCTCGAGCAAGGGACTGGGCAAGGGCTGTGCCTCGGCGTTGGTGGCCGAGGGCGTGAACGTGGTGATGACCGCGCGCACCGCGGCCGACCTGGAGGCGGCGGCGGCCGAACTGCGCGCGTTGGGCCGCGCCGAGGTGCGCACCGTGGCCGGCGATATCACCACGCCCGAAGGCCGGGCCGCGGCGCTGGCCGCCTGCCCGCAGGTGGACATCCTTGTGAACAACGCCGGCGGCCCGCCGCCCGGCGACTTCCGCGACTGGGGCCGCGAGGAATGGGTGCAGGCCCTGGAGGCCAACATGCTCACGCCCATCGAGCTGATCAAGGCCACCGTGGACGGCATGGCCGCGCGCGGCTTCGGGCGCATCGTCAACATCACCTCGGGGGCGGTGAAGGCGCCCATCGACGTGCTGGGGCTGTCCAACGGCGCGCGCAGCGGCCTCACCGGCTTCGTGGCGGGGCTGGCGCGCAGCCCCATCGCGGCACGCAACGTGACGATCAACAACCTGCTGCCTGGGGCCTTCGACACTGACCGCCTGCGCAAGACCCTGGCGGCTGGTGCGGCCAAGGCCGGCCTCGACGCCGACCAGGCGATGCAGCGCCGCCTGCAGGCCATCCCGGCCCGACGCTTCGGCACCGCCGAGGAGTTCGGGGCGGTGTGCGCCTTCTTGTGCAGCCAGCAGGCCGGCTACATCACGGGGCAGAACTGGTTGCTCGATGGTGGCGCCTATCCGGGCACGTTCTGAACGAACTGTCCAACGACAGCGCTTTCAGCCGTTTGCAAGTGCTGCGCTGCCGCATGCACGATGAGCGCACCGCTCCGCGTCTGGCCAGGCCGAATCGGTGCGAAAAGCGGCCCGTATGCTCGCAAACCCGCATTACATGGGGGGTGAGAGGAATAACATAGGGTGCATATTGCACAAGACCGCCGAGCCCCATCCTGGGGCCGAGCCGGTCGCCGACAGGAGACCACGATGAAAGCGTCTCAAGCACCCGTGAGCCGCCGCCGCTTGTTTGCAGGGGCCGGCTCGATCGCCGCGGTGGCCGCGGTGGCTTCCGTCATCCCCGTGCGCGAGGACCCGCCTGCGGGGGCCCAGAGCGAGCCCCAGCCCGACAAGCGTGCGGGCTACCGGCTGACGGAACACATCCAGCGCTACTACCAGACCGCCCGCGTCTGAGCGGTGCGGGGCCGGCTGCGGCCTGCGCCCCGTCATCCGTCTCGGTGCCGCCTCCAGTCGTTGTGTCAGGAGCCACCATGTTGCTCACCCGCAAATCCTCCAGCGCCACGCCGGCCGTCCGCGGCTCGTCCTCGCTCGTGGCCAGCCTAGCCCGCGGCGTGGCCCGTGCCGTGCCGACGATGGATCGCCGCGCCTTCCTGCGCCGCTCCGGCCTTGGGCTGGGCGTGGGACTGGCCGCCTCGCAGCTCACCTTGGTGAAGAAGGCCCAGGCTGCCGATCCGGCCAAAGCCACGGGGGCACCGACGGGCAAGGTCGAGGTCCGGCGCACCGTGTGCGGCCACTGCTCGGTGGGCTGCGCCATCGACGCAGTGGTGGAAAACGGTGTGTGGGTGCGCCAGGAACCGGTGTTCGACTCGCCCATCAACCTGGGCGCGCACTGTGCGAAGGGGGCCGCCGTGCGTGAGCACGGTCATGGCGAATACCGCCTCAAGTACCCGATGAAGCTGGTCAACGGCAAGTACCAGCGCATCAGCTGGGATCAGGCTCTCGACGAGATCTCGGCCAAGCTGCTGCAGCTGCGCGAGAGCAGCACGCCCGACTCGCTCTTCGTGGTGGGCTCGAGCAAGCACAACAACGAGCAGGCCTACCTGCTGCGCAAGTGGATGAGCCTGTGGGGCAGCAACAACTGCGACCACCAGGCGCGCATCTGCCATTCCACCACCGTGGCCGGCGTGGCCAACACGTGGGGCTATGGCGCGATGACCAACTCCTACAACGACATGCAAAACGCCAAGGCGGCGCTGTACATCGGCTCCAACGCTGCCGAGGCGCATCCGGTGTCGATGCTGCACATGCTGCATGCCAAGGAGAACGGCTGCAAGATGATCGTGGTCGACCCGCGCTTCACACGCACTGCGGCCAAGGCCGACCAGTACGTGCGCATCCGCTCCGGCACGGACATCGCCTTCCTCTTCGGCGTGCTCTACCACGTCTTCCAGAACGGCTGGGAGGACAAGAAGTACATCGCCGACCGCGTCTATGGCATGGACAAGGTGCGCGAGGAGGTGATGACGAAGTGGACGCCAGACAAGGTCGAGGAGGTCTGCGGCGTGCCCGAGGCCGAGGTCTTCCAGGTGGCCAAGACCATGGCCGAGAACCGGCCCTCGACCATCGTGTGGTGCATGGGCCAGACGCAGCACTCCATCGGCAACGCGATGGTGCGCGCTTCGTGCATCCTGCAGCTCGCCTTGGGCAACATCGGGGTGTCCGGCGGCGGCGCGAACATCTTCCGCGGCCACGACAACGTGCAAGGTGCCACCGACGTCGGGCCCAACCCCGACTCGCTGCCTGGCTACTACGGCCTGGCCGAGGGCTCCTGGAAGCATTTCGCCAAGGTCTGGGGCCTCGACTACGAATGGTTGAAGTCCCGCTACGCGCCCAACATGATGACCAAGTCGGGCATGACGGTGTCGCGCTGGATCGATGGCGTCCTGGAAAAGCCCGAGTTGATCGAACAAGCCGGCAACCTCAAAGCCCTCTTCTTCTGGGGCCACGCGCCAAACTCCCAGTCCCGCGGGCTGGAGATGAAGCGGGCGATGGACAAGCTCGACCTGCTGGTCGTGATCGATCCTTTCCCCTCGGCCACGGCCGCGATGGCCGCCATGCCCGGCAAGCCGGAGGATCTGAACCCCAACCGGGCCGTCTACCTGCTGCCAGCCACGACGCAGTTCGAGACCTCGGGCTCGTGCACGGCCTCCAACCGCTCCATCCAGTGGCGCGAGAAGGTCATCGAGCCGCTGTGGGAATCGCGCACCGACCACATGATCATGTACCAGCTGGCCGAGAAGCTCGGCTTTGGCAAGGAGCTGGTCAAGAACTACAAGATGGTCGCAGGCAAGGGCGGCATGATGGAGCCTGAACCCGAGTCCATCCTGCGCGAGATCAACCGCGGCGTGTGGACCATCGGCTACACCGGCCAGAGCCCCGAGCGTCTGAAGGCCCACATGCGCAACATGAATGTCTTCGACGTGAAGACGCTCAGGGCCAAGGGCGGGGTCGACAAAGAAACCGGCTACGTGCTCGACGGCGACTACTTCGGCCTGCCCTGGCCCTGCTATGGCACGCCCGAACTCAAGCACCCCGGCTCGCCGAACCTCTACGACACTTCCAAGCACGTGATGGACGGCGGGGGCAACTTCCGCGCCAACTTCGGTGTCGAGCGCGACGGCGTGTCGCTGCTGGCGGGCGATGGCTCCCATTCGTTGGGCGCCGACATCACCACCGGCTATCCCGAGTTCGACGACGTGCTGCTCAAGAAGCTGGGTTGGTGGGGCGAACTCACCCCCGAGGAGCAGCAGGCGGCCGAAGGCAAGAACTGGAAGACCGATCTGTCAGGCGGGATCATCCGCGTGGTGATGAAGAACCATGGCTGCCATCCCTTCGGCAATGCCCGTGCCCGGGCCATCGTCTGGAACTTCCCCGATGGCATCCCGCAGCACCGCGAGCCGATCTACTCGACACGGCCCGACCTCGTCGAGAAGTACCCCACCCATGCCGACAAGACCTTCTGGCGCCTGCCCACGCTGTTCAAGACCCTGCAGGACCAGAACAAGGACATCGGCCAGCGCTTCCCGCTGGTGATGACCTCGGGCCGCCTGGTCGAGTACGAGGGCGGCGGCGAGGAGACCCGCTCCAACCCCTGGCTGGCCGAGCTGCAGCAGGACATGTTCGTGGAGATCAACCCGGCCACGGCCAACGACCGCGGCATCCGTCCGGGCGAAATGGTGTGGGTGTCCACCCCCACCGGCGCACGGCTGCGGGTCAAGGCGCTGGTCACCGAGCGGGTCGACCGCAACACGGTCTTCCTGCCCTTCCACTTCTCAGGGCACTGGCAGGGCCAGGACCTGCTGCGCTACTACCCCGAGGGTGCGGCACCGGTCGTGCGGGGCGAGGCCGTCAACACGGCCACGACTTACGGCTACGACAGCGTGACGATGATGCAGGAGACCAAGACCACGGTCTGCCAGATCGAACGGGCGAGCGCCTGAGTGACGGCCGGCTGACAGGAGAACCCCATGGCTCGAATGAAGTTTATCTGCGATGCCGAGCGCTGCATCGAGTGCAACGGCTGCGTCACCGCCTGCAAGGCCGAGCATGACGTGCCCTGGGGCGTGAACCGCCGCCGCGTGGTCACGATGAACGACGGCCTGCCCGGCGAGCGCAGCATCTCGGTGGCCTGCATGCATTGCAGCGACGCCCCCTGCATGGCGGTGTGCCCGGTCGACTGTTTCTACCGCACCGACGAAGGTGTGGTGCTGCACGACAAGGACATCTGCATCGGCTGCGGCTACTGCTCGTACGCCTGCCCCTTCGGGGCCCCGCAGTTCCCCGCCAACGGCACCTTCGGTCTGCGCGGCAAGATGGACAAGTGCACTTTCTGCGCCGGCGGCCCCGAGGCCAGCGGCAGTGCGGCCGAGTACGAGAAGTACGGCCGCAACCGCCTGGCCGAAGGCAAGCTGCCGGCTTGCGCCGAGATGTGCTCGACCAAGGCCTTGCTGGGCGGTGACGGCGATGTGGTGGCCGACATCTTCCGCACCCGGGTGCTGCACCGCGGCAAGGGCAGCGAGGTCTGGGGCTGGGGCACGGCCTACGGCCGTCCCACGCAGAGCGGCCAGTCGCCCGCCAAGGAAGGAACCAAGTCATGAGCCGGCCACACCTCACCGCGCTGGGCCTGTTGCTGGCCGTGGGGCTGGCCGCCTGCAGCGAGACCGGCCAGACCGCCAAGGCGCCCTACAAACGCGGCGACACCCCGGCCTGGCAGGGGGCGACCAACCCCTATGTCGCCCCGGACTGGAAGCCCGGTGACCAGATGGCCTGGCAGGAGCAGATGCGCCGCCGTGCGGCCGGGCAGAACGAGTACTCGCGCATCAACTAGCGGGCCGAGTGCACGCAATCGAGGAGACGCCATGTTCCGCATCCTCCAGGGCCTGACGATTGCCGCCATGCTGGCTTTGTCGCCGGGCGTCTTTGCCCAGGGGGCTGCGCCGGCGACCGGCAGCGGCGCTCCCGAGGGCTTCGTCGCCCCGGCCGACCCCAAGCCCGAAGACACCAACGCGCAACGTGCGGTCTCGCAGCCCGGCAACAACGCGCCGTTCTGGCGCGCGGTGCGCGAGTCGGGCCAGCAAAGCGGCTACACCAGCCTGCCCGGCGTGGAAAAGGGCGTGCTGATCCAGTCGTTCGTGCAGTATCCCGGGTCGATGTACACCACCGCCGGCGAGGCTTGGCGGCAGGTGCGCAACAACTGGATCCTGCCCTACGGCGGCTCGCTCTTGCTCATCGTGTTGCTGGCCATCGCGCTGTTCTACTTCACCAAGGGCAGCATCGGGCTGCGCGAAGCCGAGACCGGCCGCCGGATCGAGCGCTTCACCTATTTCGAGCGTGCGGCTCACTGGGCCAACGCCGCCGCCTTCGTCGCGCTGGCGGTGTCGGGCATCGTGATGGCCTTCGGCAAGTTCTTCCTGCTGCCCATCCTGGGCGGCACGCTGTTCGGCTGGCTCGCCTATGCAATGAAGAACATCCACAATTTCGCCGGGCCGCTGTTTGCCGTGTCGCTGCTCGTGGTCATCCTCACCTTCGTCAAGGACAACCTGCCCAGCAAGGACGATCTCGTCTGGCTGGCCAAGGGCGGCGGCCTGTTCAGCGGCGCCCACGTGCCCTCGCACCGCTTCAATGCCGGCGAGAAGCTTCTCTTCTGGGGCGGGGTGTTCCTGCTGGGCCTGATCGTCGTGGCCTCCGGGCTGGTGCTCGACAAGCTCGTGCCGGGGCTGCTGTACACCCGCGGCGAGATGCAGATCGCCCACATGATCCACGCCAGTGCCGCGGTGCTGATGATGGCGGCTTTCCTTGGACACATCTACATGGGCACGTTGGGGATGAAGGGGGCTTACCAGGCCATGAAGACCGGCTATGTCGACGAGGCCTGGGCCAAGGAGCACCACGAGCTGTGGTATCGCGACATCAAGGCGGGCAAGATCCCGGCTCAGCGTTCCGGCACCCGCGAAGCCCCTGGCAAGCCCGCTGCCCAGGCCTGATGCGCGTCCGGTCTGCGTCGCCTTGCGGCCCCCGCAGCGACGCCGCAGCGGGCGTTCCTTCTATGCTTTCGTCCATGACCGCCCGCCCTCACCTGCGCCCAGAACTCAGCCAGGCGGCCACCCGTTTCACGCACCGGGTCACCGTCGTCGACGAGCATGGCCAGCCGCGGGAGGTGGAGATGCCCGCAGAACGCGATCTCACGCTCTACCTCGACCGGCGCGAACTGGTCACGTTGATGACCATGGGCACGCACCCGGAGTTGCTGGCGTTGGGATACCTGAAGAATCAGCGCCTGGTGCCCGGCATCGAGCACATTGCCAGCGTGCAGGTGGACTGGGAGGTGAACGCCTGCGCAATCACCACCCGCGGCGGCGTGCCCGACATCGAGGCGCGCACCGCGCGGCGCATCGTCACCACGGGCTGCGGCCAAGGCACGGTGTTCGGCGGCCTGATGGACGAGCTCGACCGGATCCAGTTGGGCGACACGCGCATCTCCCAGGGCACGTTGTACGAACTGCTCGATGTGATGCGCCGGCACGACACCATCTACAAGAGCGCCGGCTCGGTGCATGGTTGCGCCCTGTTCGCCGGCAGCGAACTCCTGCTTTTCACCGAGGACGTGGGCCGCCACAACGCGCTGGACGCCATCGCCGGCTGGATGTGGCTGCAGGGCCTGGAGGGGCAGGGCAAGACCCTCTACACGACCGGGCGTCTGACCAGCGAAATGGTCATCAAGGCCGCACAGATGGGCGTGGCCATCGTGGTGTCGCGCTCGGGGATCACCGAGATGGGGCACCGTCTGGCCGTCCAACTGGGCATGGCACTGTTCGCGCGCTGCACACAGCGCCACTTTCTGCTCTACAGCGGGCGCGAGCGCTTCATTGCCGAGCCCGAACTGGCGCCACCGCCGCCGCAACCGTGGACTGCACCCGCCCAGCGGGGCGGCTGAAATTCACGGCCGGGCGTTGGCCAGGTCGCGCACGATGGTGGGCCCGGCCTGCTGCTCGATGCGCGCGAGCATCTCGCGGTTCCAGCCGGCGGCGAACATCGCCTCGGCCACCACGAACATCGGCCCCACCAGCAGGCCGATGAGGTCGTCCACGAAGGCCGGCTTGCGCCCTTCGTAGTAATGGCCGATGAACTGGATGATCCAGCCCACCACGAAGGCGCCGATGCCGATGGCCAGCCAGGCGCCGGTGCTGCCATCGGCAGCCCAGTGACCCAGCCAGATCAGGGCCCCCACAGCCGCGCTGGTGGCCAGGCCCAGCACCAGGTGGCGGCTGAGGTACCACAGGGCCGCCAGGCCGAACAGCACCCAGGCCGGCGAGAGGGTCAGCCCGGCCAGCTCGAAGCCGGGTCGTGCCAGCAGCGTGCCCACCGCGAACACGATCAGGGGCACGCCGACGAAATGGGTGGCGATATTGCGGCGGTCGCGATGGTAGGCGGCGTACTGGGTCAAGAGGTCAAGGGCGGTGCGCATGGCGGTTTTCCTGGAAGCTGAACGCCTGGCGGTTGGACTCTGCCATAGGCTTCAATATCCCGAGAACCGCCCCGGCTTGGGCTGCTGGTTTTCCCTAGGGTCATGCGGGCTGCGTCACGTGTCGTTTTGCGGGCTGCACCGGCGGTCACTCGCAGCGATAGCTGGCCGCCAGGGTGGTGTCGCCCGAGCCGCTGTAGACCGCTCGCTGCGGGTAGGCGCACAGCGGACGGGTGCGCGTCACGGCGCCACCAGCAACGCGCGAGGCCACAAAGTCCGTGGGAGGCTGACCTTGCTCCACCCAGCGGTCCAGCGCAGCGAGCAGGTCGCGTTGCGGAGTCACCGGCACCGAAGTGCCGTTGCCGCGCAGTTCGACGGCGCCCGTGCCGCCGCTGCAGTGGCCCATGCCTGGCACCAGGAAGAGCCTGTAGAACTCGTCGGTGGCCGACTGTGAGCCCTGGGCCGTGCGCACGCTTTCGTAATACTGAATGCTGTCATAGGCGCTCACCACCGGATCGTTCCAGCCGTGATAGACAATGAGCTTCCCGCCCGATGCTTTGAAGGCTGACAGGTCGGTGCTGGTCTGGTCCACCATCGGGGCGATCTTCGCGTAGGCATAGCTCACGTCGCGGTCGAAGTCAAAGCTCCACCAGTTCCACTGCGGGTTGCCAAACACCCAGTAGCGCCAGAAGTCGGCTCGCACGGGTTCGGTCGAGCCCATGTAGCCGGACCAACCCGACTCGCTGCCCACCGGCCAGCCCGGATAGAGCTGGGCGTGGGTGCGCGGGTTGCGCGGGCCCTGGTAGATGGCCTTGGCCGACACGATCTGCTCGGGCGTAAGGCAATCCGGCGCGTCGCCGCCTGCGCATTGCAGCGCGTCGATGTCGAAGTGCGCCGAGGTGCATGCGCGCGGGTCGTCGATCACGCCATCGGTCACGCCGTCCAGGCCATCGCAGGCGGCCACTGCTTGCTGAGTTAGCAACTGCAGCTTGGCGTTGCTCAGGATGCGCGTGCTGTTGTCGTTGGTGACACGGGCCGAGCGGAAGCGCCACAGGAACTCGATGTTCAGGGCCGTGCGGTTGTTGCCAGGGGCGCCGGCGATGATGCCGTCGAAGTCGTCGGGATAGCGCTGGGCCTCCGCGAAGCCCTGGTGCCCGCCTGTGGAGCAGCCCAGGTAGTAGGCACGGCTGGCGGGCTGCGCGCGCTTCGCGGCGATTAGGGCCTTGCCCGCCACGGTGATGGCGTGGATGGAGCGGCTGCCCCAGTCCACAATGCGCTCGGGATAGGTCACACCCCACAGCATGTCTTCGGTCTGGTGGCCGGTGTCACCGCCCAGCACGGCATATCCCTGGCGCATGGCGTAGGCCATGTCGCCATAGCTCAGCGCCGGGCTGTAGCCGCCGTTGCCGGTGGCCACGAGCTTGCCGTTCCACGCCTCGCCTTCAGGAATCCAGACCTCGAAATTAATGAGCGACTGGCTTGTGGGCGTCGCCACGGCGTTGATGCGGCAGAAGGCAGGCAACCCGGCCAGTTGCTGTCCGGTGCCCGGCGGGTTGTAGGTACCTTCTGGGACGGGGGTGACCGAGGTGATGCTGCCGTTGGGCATCTGCACGTCGGCGAAGGCTTCCATCGTGCACGCGCGGGCCGTGGCCACCGGGTCCTGGAGCGTGCTGCTGCCGCCACCGCCGCAGGCGGCCAGGACGATGGGCAGGGGCCAGGCCAGCCAAGGGCGTCGAGGCGATCGGGGTTGGAGTGTGTGGGTCATGAGTGGTCTCCTCTTTCTGGAATGCAGCGCCCTGGCCCGATGAGCGGGCCGGGCGCGTTCTGGCTCCCTGGGTCAAGGCAGGATCGGGTTTTCGATGGCCTGCTGGATGATTCGGTCGGCGTCGCGCTGCAGCAGGAAGCGTTCGGCCACCAGCGCCTGGGCCGCGGCCGTCACGGCTGACACATAGCCCGCCTGGTCGCCGTAGAGCGATTCCAGCGAGGGGCGCGTGTCGCCGGCGGCAAGCCGATCTGCCTCTGTGGTGTGGAAGGGGATGTAGGCTCCACTCAGGTTGGCAAGGTCTTCGAAGGCCGGGTTGCTGGCGTAGTTGAACTCGATGCTGGTGCCGATGGG
>NZ_JBKBVU010000031.1:0-23571 GCF_046289365.1 Caldimonas sp.
TTGCGTTCTCGGCTTCCAACTCACGCAGTCGCTTCGCGTCGCTGGCCTCCATGCCGCCGAACTTCGCCCGCCACTTGTAGAACGTGGCCGTACTGAAGCCTTCCTTGCGGCACAGGTCCGCCACGTTCACGCCGGCGTCAGCCTGCTTGATGAACCCAATGATCTGCTCTTCCGTGTACCTGCTCTTGCGCATCGCGCTTCCTTTGCGTTGCGCGGATTTTGTTCGCTTCGGCTGGTACGGATCTCGGGGAGCAGGTCAAACGGACTAAGTGGGCGGATCAGGCATGATGGAGTCTTCTGTGTTCACCGATGAGTGCCCAGCGGCCTGATGGACCGTGTTATTCGGCTTGGCGATGCGAACCGACACGAAGGGAATCACCCGTGCCACTGTTTCGGCCCGATTGGGGATGCTGATCGCGGGGCTGGTGGCGGCTCGTGGGGAGGACGCACAGGCCTTGCTGGATGCCGCGGGCTGTGATCCCGCATGGCTGGCTGACCCGGACGCTCGCATGCCTCTGGAGGTCGAGACCCGCTTGTGGGAGAGCGCAGCCCAGGCCACCCGCGACCCTCATTTCGGGCTGAACGCGGCCCGCACGATCCGACCCGGTGTGTTTCAGGTATTGGACTACGCGGTTCGTACCGCCCCGGACTTGCGCACCGCGCTGGAGCGGCTGGCACGCTACAACCGGCTGATGCACGACCTGGCGCACTTTGAGCTCGTTCCCGTGGGCGAGACCGTGCGTGTCGAACACCGTTTTGACGACCCTGCGATGCGGCCGTGCCGACACGCCAGCGAGTTCACGCTGGCTTCGTTGATCGTGGTTGCGTCGCAGATCAGTGGAGAAGCGGTGCAGGCATTGGCCGTTGCGTTGGCCCATCCCGCGCCCGGTACCGAGATGCAAATTTATCGGTCGATGTTCGGCGTTACGCCCAGTTTCGGGGCTTCCATCTCGTGTCTGGTGTTCAGTGCCCAGGTGCTGGAGCGCCCCGTGCCGTCGGCCGATCCCGAGCTTTCGCGCATCGTCACCGCGCATGCCGAACGCCTGCTGGCGGCCCGAGAGCCTTGTGCCCTCAGCCTGCGCGGCCGGGTTCAGCGCGAGGTGGTGCGAGAGCTGGCCAACGGTACGGCCTCACTCGATCGAATCGCGCGCACGCTGAACCTGAGCACGCGCAGTCTGCAGCGACGGCTCAGCGAGGAAGGCTGTCGATTTGCCGACGTGCTCGACGAGGTGCGCCGCAGCCTGGCATTGCAGTACATCGCCGATGAGCGAATGGCACTGGGCGAGCTGGCTTACATGTTGGGTTACTCCGAACCCAGCGCATTCCACCGTGCCTTCAAACGCTGGACTGGCATGACGCCGCAGACCGCTCGCCGGCAGCATCGTTGAGCGTCCTGCCGAGCGGCATCGATGCGGGATGCGCTGCTTTCAACAGTGCTGGATGCGTTCGAGAAAGGCCAGCAGGGCCGGTGCGACTTGCTCGGGCATTTCCAGATGGGGGTAGTGCCCGGCGCCTTCGACAAGGAGCGGCTCGGTGCCCAGCAGGCCCGCTACCCACCGGGCCTCTGCGACCGGATCGGGAAAATCCGGGTCGCGCGTGCCCATGACCACCAGCGCTGGCAGCCGAGTCCGTGCGACGATCGCCTCGGTGATGGCCTTGGACAACCCGACCATGGTGCGTAGCGCCTGCATGCGTCCTGGTTCACGCAGATTGGCCGCCAGGGCGGCTCGGGCGGCCGCATGGTCCTGCGGTTTACGGCTGGGGAAGAGGCTGTTCCAGAAGGCCATCCAAAATGCCACGCGCCAGGGTCCGCCAAAGCCCACTGTCACCGCCAGCCGAAGCAGCCAAGACGGCTGGCCGTCCCGGACCACGGGCCCCAGCAGCGCCGCGCCCCGCACCCGCTGCGGCGCCTCATGCGCTGCCCACAACGCCGATCCGGCGGCAAACGAATGGCCCAGGATAACGGCTGGTCCGCCGCCCAGGTGATCGATCAGGGCCAAGGCATCGCGGCCGACCGCGCGGGCGGAGTAGTCGTCCCAGTGCGCATCGGTTTGCCCATGGCCTCGGATGTCCATCGTCACCACACGATAGCCTGCCTCGGTCAGCCGCGGGCGCAGCGCCCGGTACTGCGAGCGCAGGTCGCCCATGCCGGGAATGGCCAGCACCAGCGGGCCCTGGCCCCCGGTGTCGTCGTAGGCCACGCGGCCGGACCCGACGGTGAGAAAGCGGGTCGGCAGATCGAATGTGGAGCTCATGCAGACGTGAATGGGTTGATGCGTGAAGCCTTCACTGTGCCGAACCCCGCTCGACGGTGCCGTGACCGAGTGCGCCGAATCATTGACGGTGCACGCCAAACACCGAGATCGACGGTTGGGACCGGCCGTGCCGAAGTCAAAGTGGGCGGTCAGGCGGAGGAGGGCGGGCGGCTGTGGCGATCCTTCGCGTCATCGTCCGGCGCGCGCCCTCGGCGCGCCGCCAGGTCAGTCCACCGCAGGCTCGTCCAGCGCTTCGGCCGCCGCATCGGGCTCGGGGGGCTTGACGATGGTGACGGGCACCGGCGAGTCGTCGAGCACGGCGCGCGAGACGGAGCCGAAGAGGCCCGCGCGCAGGGCGCCGATGCCGCGGGCGCCCATCACGATGGCCTGGCAGGCGTGGGTTTCGGCCAGCTCAATGAGCGTGTGGGCGGGGTCGCCGCTGGCAATCACGCTGTCGAACGGCAGCCCGGCTGCGCGCAGCAGCGCTTCGGCGCCCTCCAGGGCATGGCGGCCCGCGCCCTCGGCCACGCCTTCGAGCACCTCGGCATCATGCACCGTGACCACTTCGTACAGGGTGGGCGGCTCTTGCACGTTGGCCAGCACGAAGTGGGCTTGCAGGCCGCTGCGCACCAGCTCGACGGCATGGCGCACGGCCCACAGCGAGAGCTCGGAGCCATCGACGGGCAGCAGGATCTTCATGGTGCACTCCCGGGTGTTGTCGGTGTGCGTCCTTTCTACCCCAGAAGCCCCTGGCTGCCCAGAGGGGGATCAAGCAGGCCGGATCAGGCCTCCGGGCGGCGCCACAGCCACAGGGCCACGCCCAGCAGGACGAGGTAGACCCCGCCGCGCACCCAGGGCGCCACGGGGCTCCACCACAGCAAGGCGGCGCTGCCCAGCATCATCACCGTGGCCAGCCATTTGGCCCGGCGGGGCACGGCACCGCGCTCGCGCCACTGACGGATCACCGGGCCATGCCGCGGGTGGGCCAGCAGCCGGGCCTCCAGGCTGGGCCAGCCCCGCCCGCCGGCCCAGGCGGCCAACAGCAGGAAGGGCACGGTGGGCAGCACCGGGAGCACCACGCCCACCAGCCCCAGCAGCAGCGACACGCCGGCAAGCGTGCGCCAGAGCAGCAGGCGGGTGTGTCGGATCATCGGCAGCGCTCACACGGGCAGAGATGGGCCCGATGGTAGCCCGGACCGGCCGGGTTCATTTCATCCCCAGGCGGCGTGGGAGCTTGTGCAGGTTGCCGGCATCCAGGCCGAGGACGCGGGCGGCCGCGGCCCCCTGCGGCGAAGCCGTCCTGCAGCACCTCTTCCCGGAGACGCGGCGCTGGATGGGCGTCTCAGAGGAAGCGATCGAGCAGGCGGCGGCTGGTGCGGTCCAGCGCCGCCGGGTCGCGGATCAGGTAGCTCACGCCCTCGCGGTCGGCGATCAGCAGGCGGCCACCGGGCAGCCGCCGGATGTCTTCCTCGCCCTTGAGCACGAGCTGCGTGGGGCCGCGATCGGTCTCGATGTGCCAGGTGCTGGGGGTGGCGAAGCTGGAGACGGCCACCAGTCGCGTGATTTCGGGCATGAATTCGCGCTGGGCGAGTTCTTCCTCGATCAGTGCGCGCGCGGTCGGTGCCAGGGCCTGCAGCCGGTCGATCCAGGCGACCTCGTGGCCTTCGGGGGCCACCAGCGACAGACCCTCGTCAGGCGCGGTGATGGGGAAGGCGCGCACGGGCACGACGCCCACATGCACCTGACCCTGGGCGTCGGTGCAGACGAGCTGGCCGTGCGGGTTGCGGTGAAGTTGGAACGCGGTCATGGCACAGGCTCCGTTCAGGCGCTGCGGGCCGGTTGGTCGTGCCAGGCCTCGGGCGGGCTGCCCTCGCTGTCGACGTTGCGGGCCTGGGCTTCGTACAGGCGCCAGTAGGCGCCGCGGCGTGCCATCAGCTCCTCGTGCGGGCCCACCTCGACGATCTCGCCGCGGTCCATCACCACCAGGCGGTCGGCCTTGCGCAGCGTGGACAGACGATGCGCGATGGCGATCGTCGTGCGGCCCTGCACCAGATTGTCCAGGGCCTTCTGGATTTCCTGCTCGGTCTCGGTGTCCACCGCCGAGGTGGCCTCGTCCAGGATCAGGATGCGCGGGTCGATCAGCAGCGCGCGGGCGATCGAGATGCGCTGGCGCTCGCCGCCCGACAGGCCCTGCCCGCGTTCGCCCACCAGCGAGTCATAGCCCTGGGGCAGGCGCAGGATGAACTCATGCGCATGGGCAGCCCGGGCCGCGGCGACGATCTCCTCGCGCGTGGCCTCGGGCTTGCCGTAGGCGATGTTCTCGGCGATGGTGCCGAAGAAGAGGAAGGGTTCCTGCAGCACCAGGCCGATGTGGCGGCGCCAGTCGGCCACGGCCACCTGGCGGATGTCGATGCCGTCCACCCGGATGGCGCCCTCGCTCACGTCGTGGAAGCGGCAGATCAGGTTCACGAGTGTGCTCTTGCCCGAGCCGCTGTGGCCCACCAGGCCGATCATCTCGCCCGGGCGGATGTCCAGATTCAGCCCTTGGATGACGCGCCGGTGTCCATAGCGGAAGCCCACGTCCTCGAGCTGGATGCGCCCTTGCACCTGGGGCAATGGCACCGGCTGCGCCGGCTCGGGCACGGACGAGACGTGGTCGAGGATGTCGAAGATGCGCTTGGCTCCGGCCGCGGCCTTTTGGGTGACCGAGACGATGCGGCTCATGGAGTCGAGCCGGGTGTAGAAGCGCCCGATGTAGGCCAGGAAGGCGGTGAGCGTGCCCACGGTGATGTCGCCGCGCGAGACCTGCCAGATGCCGAAGGCCCACACCACGAGCAGGCCGATCTCGGTGAGCAGCGACACCGTGGGCGTGAACAGCGACCACACGCGGTTGAGCCGGTCGTTGACCACCAGGTTGTGGCGGTTGGCCTCCCGGAAGCGCCGTGCCTCGCGGCCTTCCTGGGCAAAGGCCTTGACCACGCGGATGCCCGGGATGGTGTCGGCCAGCACGTTGGTGACCTCGCCCCAGACCCGGTCGATCTTCTCGAAGCCGGTGCGCAGCCGGTCGCGCACCACGTGGATCATCCAGGCGATGAAGGGCAGGGGCAGCAGCGTGACCAGCGCCAGCCAGGGGTTGATGGAAAAGAGGATGACCGAGGTCATCGCGATCATCAGCACGTCGGTGGCGAAGTCGAGCAGGTGCAGCGAGAGGAAGACGTTGATGCGGTCGGTTTCGCTGCCGATGCGCGCCATCAGGTCGCCGGTGCGCTTGCCGCCGAAGTATTCCAGCGACAGCTTGAGCAGGTGCTCGTAGGTGGTGGTGCGCAGGTCGGCGCCGATGCGTTCACTCACCAGCGCCAGGATGTAAGTGCGTGCCCACCCCAGGCCCCAGGCGGCCAGCGCGGCCAGCAGCAGCCCGCCCAGCAGCCAGGCCACCAGCGCGGTGTCGATGGCCTGTCCGTTCTGGTAGGGGATCAGCACCCGGTCCATCAGCGGCATGGTCAGGTAGGGCGGCACCAGCGTCGCGGCGGTCGAGGCCAGGGTCAGCGCGAAGCCGGCCAGCAACTGGCCGCGGTAGGGCCGGGCGAAACGCCACAGGCGCAGCAGGGTCCAGGTGGACGGCGGGGTGGCTTCGGGGTCGGCTTCGGCCGACTCGGGCGCCTCGGCCGGCGTAGCGTCGGGCTCGGGCCCGGGGGCCGCCTCGCCTTGCAGCCAACGCTGTTGCGTCTGGAAACGTTCGATCAGGGCCTGGGCCGCAGGCTGGCGCCCAAGCCTCAGGTGCCACACGGCCAGCCGGCGCTGGGCGTCGTGCAGGGCCAGATGGGCCACTCCGGCGTGGTCGCTCAGGCGCAGCTCCAGCGCCGGGTTCAAAGACCATGCGCGCCATGGGGCTTCAGGGTGGTCGCGGGCCAGCAGACGGCGGTCGGTCAGCACCAGCCACTGGGGTGAAAACTGCAGCCGGGCGTCGAGGTCAACCTCCAGCGTGGCCAGAACGTTCTCGGCAGGAGCCAGTGCAGGGCGCAACCCGGCCGGCCAGGGGTCGCAAGGGCTGCCGGCCAGGTCGGTTCGGAGGGAGACGGACAAGTTCATGGATTCGTGGACCCCGTCGGACGGGGGAGGGACGGGGCGCCGGGGGCGGCCCGGACGGCCGCACGACGCCCTGGGAGTGCTCACGCGCGAACCCCTGCACAGGTTGACATGCAAGCGCCGCAGGGGCGGCAGGATCGGGACAGAGGGTTGTCAGTCATGAGTCACAGAAGTATCGAATTCCTACGCATCGCCTACCTGCGCGGGCCCAATCTCTGGACCTACCGGCCGGTGATCGAGGCCTGGGTGGACATCGGCGAGCTGGAGGACCATCCCTCCAACACCCTGCCTGGCTTCTACGAACGCCTGTCGACCTGGCTGCCCGGCCTCATCGAACACCGCTGCGGCGTGGGCGAGCGCGGGGGCTTCCTCCAGCGTCTGCGCGAAGGCACCTGGCCGGCCCACATCATGGAACACGTGGCCATCGAGCTGCAGACCCTGGCTGGCATGCCCACCGGCTTTGGCAAGGCCCGCTCCACCGCCACCCGCGGCGTCTACAAGGTGGTGGTGCGTGCCCGCCAGGAAGAGGTCGGCCGCACCGCCATTGTCGCAGCCCGCGACCTGGTGATGGCGGCGATCGAGGACCGCCCCTTCGACGTGGCGGCCACCGTGGCCCACCTGCGCGAGCTGGTCGACCGCCGCTGCCTGGGCCCCAGCACCGCCTGCATCGTCGATGCGGCGGCCGATCGCAAAATCCCGTCCATCCGCCTGAGCCAGGGCAACCTGGTGCAGCTCGGCTATGGCCGGGCGCAGCGCCGCATCTGGACGGCCGAGACCGACCGCACCTCGGCAATCGCCGAAAGCATCGCCAGTGACAAGGAGCTCACCCGCCGGCTGCTGGCGGCCGCAGGCGTGTGTGTGCCCGAAGGCCGCGTGGCGCGGGATCCGGCCGACGCCTGGGAGGCGGCCCAGGAGATTGGCCTGCCGGTGGTGGTCAAGCCGTCCGACGCCAACCACGGCCGCGGCATCTCCATCGAGCTGCGCCGTCGCGAGGACATCGAGGCCGCCTTCCATGTGGCCGCGCGCGAGGGCAGTGAGGTGCTGGTCGAGCGCTACATCCCCGGCGGCGAACACCGCCTGCTGGTGGTGGGCGACCGGGTGGTGGCCGCCTCCCGGGGCGATGCCGCCTGGGTCACGGGCGACGGCCGCTCCACCGTGGCCCAGCTCGTCGAGGCCCAGGTCAACAGCGACCCGCGCCGCGGCGAGGACGAGGCCTTTCCGCTGGACATCGTGCGCCTGCACGAGCCGGCCAATGTGCTGGAACTGGCCCGCCAGGGCTGCACCGCCGACACCGTGCCACCTGCCGGCCAGAAGGTGCGGGTACAGCGCAATGGCAACCTCGCCATCGACGTGACCGACCGGGTGCACCCCGAAGTGGCCGAGATGGTGGCGCTGGCTGCGCGGGTGGTGGGGCTGGACATCGCCGGCGTGGACGTGGTGGCCGAGGACATCGGCCGTCCCCTGGCCCAGCAGGGCGGGGCCATCGTCGAAGTGAACGCCGGCCCCGGCCTGCTCATGCACCTGAAGCCGGCCGAGGGCGAGCCACGGCCGGTGGGCCAGGCCATCGTCGACCACCTCTTCCCCAAGGGCGAGACCGGGCGCATCCCCGTGGTGGGCGTCAGCGGTGCGCAGGGCACCACCCTCACGGCCCGCCTGCTGGCCTGGCTGCTGCACCTGGGCGGCCGCCATGTGGGCCTGGCCTGCGGCGAGGGCCTGTACCTGGGCCGCCGCCGCGTCGAGGCGGGCGACCGCGCCACCTGGGCGGCCGGTCAGCGTGTGCTGATGAACCGCATGGTCGATGCCGCCGTGATCGAAAACGGCCCGGAGGCCATCGTGCGTGACGGCCTGGCCTACGACCGCTGCCAGGTGGGCATCGTCACTGGCGTGGCTGGCGCCGCCTCGCTGGCGTCCTACCATGTCCACGACGACGAGCAGCTCTACACCGTGCTGCGCACCCAGGTGGACGTGGTGCTGCCCGAGGGCGTGGCCGTGCTCAACGCCGACGACCTGCTGGCCGCGCAGATGGCCCCGCTGTGCGATGGCGACGTGATCTTCTACGCCCGCGACGGCCAGCGCGAGGTGATCGAAACCCACCTGGCCGCCGGCCGCCGGGCGGTCTTTTTGCGCGGCCACCGGGTGCTGATGGTGCACGGCGCGAAGGAGACCGCGCTCATTGAGTGGCGCTGCCTGCCGGTCGTGGAAGGCCACGCGCCCGAAGCCGTGCTCGGCGCCGTGATGGCCGCCTCGGCGGCGGCCTGGGGCCTGGGCATGGAGATCGACCTGATCCGCGCTGGCATCAAGACCTTCGCCACCCAGTCGGTCCCGCCGGCTGCCGCCCCGCTGCCCGTGCTCGCCCATGCCGCTGCGACGGCCGAGACCCCGGCTCTGGCCAGCGCCGCCTGAATCCGACGAAAAGACCTGCATCATGGACGTTTCCCGCATCCGGGCCCTGCGCGGCCCCAATCTCTGGACGCGCCGCACCGCCATCGAGGCGGTGGTGATCCTGCGCGACGATGAGCTCGACCTCGAAACCTGTCCCGGCTTCGAGGCTCGCCTGCGTGCGCGCTTCCCCGAGATCGGCGCGCTGTGTTCCACGGGGCACACCGGGGCGGTCTCGATGGCCGATGCCTTGGCGGCCGCCGCGCTGGGCCTGCATGCCCAGGCCGGATGCCCGGTGACCTTCAGCCGCACCACCGCCACCCCTGAGGAACGTGTGTTCCAGGTGGTGGTCGAGTACAGCGAGGAGCCGGTGGGCCGCCTGGCCTTCGAACTGGCCCAGGCGCTGTGCGAGGCCGCGGCGCAGGACACCCCCTTCGACCTCGCCGACGCCCTGGCCCGCCTGCGTGAACTCGACGAGGACGTGCGCCTGGGCCCGAGCACCGGCAGCATCGTGCAGGCCGCGGTGGCGCGGGGCATCCCCTACCGGCGCCTCACCGAAGGCAGCATGGTGCAGTTCGGCTGGGGCAGCAAGCAGCGCCGCATCCAGGCCGCCGAGATGGACCGCACCTCGGCGATCGCCGAATCCATCGCCCAGGACAAAGAGCTCACCAAGGAGTTGCTGCTGGCTGCCGGTGTGCCGGTGCCCCAGGGCCGGCCGGTGACGGACTTCGACGACGCCCGCCGTGCTGCGGCCGAGATCGGCTGGCCGGTGGTGGTCAAGCCGCGCGATGGCAACCAGGGCAAGGGCGTGACCGTCAACATCGTCAGCGACGAACACCTGCGCATCGCCTACGACGCTGCGCGTGCAATCAGCGACGAGGTGCTGGTCGAGCGTTTCATTCCCGGCTACGACTTCCGCCTGCTGGTGGTGGGGGACCGCCTCGTGGCCGCGGCCCGGCGCGACCCGCCGCATGTGATCGGCGACGGCCTGCACAGCATCCGCGAACTGGTGGACCAGGCCAACACCGACCCGCGCCGCGGCGACGGCCATGCGACGCCGCTCACGCGCATGCGCATCGATGACATCGCGCTGGCCCGACTGGCCCAGCAGGGCTTCGGGCCGGACGACATTCCGCCCAAGGGCCGGCGTGTCGTGCTGCGCAACAACGCCAACCTGAGCACCGGCGGCACGGCCACCGATGTGACTGACGATGTCCACCCCGAGGTGGCGGCACGGGCCGTCGATGCCGCGCGCATGATCGGCCTGGACATCTGCGGGGTGGATGTGGTGTGCGAGAGCCTGCAGCAACCCCTGGAGGCGCAAGGCGGCGGTGTGGTGGAGGTGAATGCCGCGCCGGGGCTGCGCATGCACCTGAGCCCCTCCTACGGCAAGGGCCGCCCGGTTGGCGAGGCCATCATCGACGCCATGTTCGCGCCGGGCGAGGACGGCCGCATCCCGTTGGTGGCCGTCACCGGCACCAACGGCAAGACCACGGTGGTGCGCCTGACCGCGCACATCCTGTCGCGCCAGGGCTGGCGCGTGGGCATGACCAACACCGACGGCGTCTACATCCAGGGCCGACGCATCGACACCGGCGACTGCAGCGGCCCGCGCAGCGCGCGCAACGTGCTGGCCCACCCGGACGTGGACGCCGCGGTGTTCGAGACCGCGCGCGGCGGCATCTTGCGCGAAGGCCTGGGCTTCGACCGCTGCCAGGTGGCCGTGGTCACCAACATCGGCCTGGGCGACCACCTGGGCCTGAACTACATCACCACCGTCGAGGACCTGGCCGTGCTCAAGCGTGTCATCGTCCAGAACGTCGCGCCCACCGGCATGGCCGTGCTCAACGCAGCCGACCCGATCGTCGCAGCGATGGCCGAGAACTGCCCCGGCGAGGTCACCTACTTCGCGGCCGACCGCTTCCACCCGGTGATGGCCGCCCATCGCGTGCAGGGCCACCGCGTGGTCTATGTGGACCGCGGGGACATCGTGGCCGAACAGGCCGGTGCCAAGCACCGCTTTCCGCTGGCCGAGGTGCCGCTCACGCGCAACGGCACCATCGGCTTCCAGGTCGAGAACGCGATGGCCGCCGTGGCGGCGGCCTGGGCGGCCGGCGCCGGCTGGGATGCCATCCGCACCGGCTTGCTGACCTTCGAGAGCGATGCCGACAACGCGCCGGGGCGCTTCAATGTCTTCACCGTGCGCGGCGCCACCGTGATCGCCGACTACGGCCACAACCCCGACGCGATGGGCGCGCTGGTGCGCGCCGTCGAGGCGATGCCGGCGAAACGCCGCACCGTCGTGATCAGCGGTGCGGGCGACCGCCGAGACGACGACATCCGGCAACAAACGCGCATCCTGGGCACGGCCTTCGACACCGTGATCCTCTACCAGGACCAATGCCAGCGCGGCCGCGCCGATGGCGAGGTGCTGGCGCTGTTGCGCGAGGGCCTCCAAGGGGTCAGCCGTACGCGCGACATCCAGGAGATCCGCGGCGAGTTCGCCGCGATCGATGCGGCGCTGGCAAGCCTGCGCGAGGGCGACCTGTGCCTCATCCTCATCGACCAGGTCGACGAGGCCCTGGCTCACTTGGGCCGGCGCATGGCCGAGTTGTGATCAGAACACCTGGCCGACGTCGAACAGGGCCAGCAGGCCCAGCAGCAAAAAGAGGGCGGCGGCCAAGCGGTGGATCTGCCCGATCGGCAAGCGCCGCGTGAGGCGCTCGCCCAGCAGCACCGCCGGTGCGTTGGCGATCATCATGCCCAGTGTGGTACCCAGCACCACCGCGGTGAAGGCCGCGTACTGGGCCGCCAGCGCCACGGTGGCGACCTGGGTCTTGTCGCCCATCTCGGCCAGGAAAAAGGCCAGCGCCGTGGTGCCGAAGACGCCGAAGCGTGCGGACTGCACCCCTTGGGTTTCGTCCAGCCTGTCCGGGATGAGCATCCACACCGCCATCGCGAGGAAGGACAAGCCCAGCACCCCGCGCATCACCTCGGCGCCCACCGCCGAGGTGATCCAGGCGCCCAGCGCGCCGGCTCCTGCATGGTTGGCCAGGGTGGCGGCGAAGATGCCGAGCAGGATGGGAATGGGGCGGCGGTAGCGAGCGGCCAGCAGCAACGAGAGCAACTGCGTCTTGTCGCCCATTTCCGCAAGGGCGACGAGGCCGGTCGAGATGAGAAAGGCTTCCACGGGACAAGGTTCTCCGGCCGGCGTTGACACCCATGACCGCACCCGCCCCCGGCACGCGGGCGGGCACGATCAAAGGTCTCGCCAAGTCCGGTCGACCCCCTGTGCCATGCCCGCAAGCGGGCAAGCCTGTTGACACAGGACCCTCTCATCGCGCCGATGTCGCGAAGGAGGGAGGCTACTCCCCAATGACAGGAGCTCATTGTAGCGGCTGGCGGCATACTGGGGCCCTTGCGCATTCCAGGAGCTCTCCTTGTCCCCGCACGCCGACCTGCCCCACGCCCAGCACCTGCGCGCCGCCGAGCCCGGCGATTTGCCGGCCATCGAGGCCTTGCTGCGCGAGCATGCCTTGCCCACCGCGGGTGTGGCCGAGCATCTGGCCGACTTTCTTGTGGCGCGTGATGCCAGCGCTCTGATGGGCTGCGCCGGCCTGGAGTTCCACGGTGAGGGCGTGCTGCTGCGCTCGGTGGTGGCGCGCACCGGGCACCAGGGCCTGGGCGGGCAGATGGTGCGTGCGGCCCTGCGCCAGGCCCGCCAGCGAGGCGCCCAGTGGGCCGTGCTGCGCACCACCACGGCCGAGGGCTTCTTCGCCCAACAGGGCTTCCGCCGCGTCGAGCTGACCGCAGTGCCCACGGCGGTGAAGGCCTCGATCGAGTTCCACGGTGCCTGCCCGGACGCCAGCATCACGATGCTGCGGGACCTGCGCTCGGGCGTGAGCGTGCGCGCCGCGCGCGAGGACGACATGCCCGCCGTGCTCGAGATCTACAACGAGGAAGTGCGCCACAGCACCGCCACCTACCAGTACGCCGAGCGCACGCTTGACGAACAGGTGGCGCAATGGCTGGCCAAGCGGGCCGACGGCCACCGCTTCTTCGTGGCCGTCACCGATGAGGACCAGGTGGTCGGCTATGCCAACTACGGCCTGTTCCGCCCTCGCGAGGGCTGGCGCTTCACCTGCGAGCACTCGGTCTATCTGCACCGCGACTGGCGCGGCCGCGGCCTGGGCAAGCTGCTGCTGCCGGCGGTGATGGCCCATGCGCGCGAACGGGGCTTCCACAGCATGGTGGGCGTGGTCGATGCCGCCAATGTCGCCTCGGTGCGCCTGCACGAGGCCCTGGGCTTCACGGTGGCCGGCGTGATCCGCGAAGGCGGCTACAAGTTCGACCGTTGGCTCGACGTGGCCTTCATGCAAGCCATGCTCTGAGGCTCAGGGGCGGGCCGGCAGGGCCCAGTGCTCCAGCCGCGGTGCATACGCGGGCAGGAAGATGAGGAACAGGGCGCTCGTGGCGATGTTGAACATCAGATGGGCCACGGCCACCGCCATGTCCGGTGTGGGCGAGTGCTTCACCACGGCCTGTGCGAAAACGATCAGCACCGGCGCGAACATCAGGGCTCCCGCGAGCTTGAAGCCGGTGTTGATGACGGCCGTGCGGCGCGCCAGCGACCCCATCGACAGCGACGCGATCAGGCCCGTCACCGTGGTGCCCACGTTCGAACCCACCACCAGGTAGACGGCCGCTTCGGGCGTGAGCACCTGCTGCTGCACGAGCACCACGGCCAGGCCGGTGGTGACCGAGGAACTCTGCAAGAGCGCCGTGATGACGATGCCGGCCATCACGCCCACCCAGGGGTTGCCGGCCTGGGCCAGCACCTCCAGCACGGCCGGGCTCTCGCGCAGCGGAGCCAATGCAATCCCAATGAGATCGAGCGCAAACAGCACGAAACCGAAGTAGAAAAGCACCTTACCAGCGGGCTTCCACCGCGTAGGCGCCACGGCCGAGACCAGGGCCCCCAGGGTCAGTGCCACAGGCCCAAGCGCCGTCAGCTTGAGCGAGACGAGCCAGGCCGTGGCCGTGGTCCCCACGTTGGCGCCCAGCAGCACCGCGAGTGCCCCGCGAAAACCCAGCACGCCGGCGTCCACCAGCGCAATCGCCAGCGAGGACACGGCCGAGGACGACTGGATGAAGGCGGTGAAACCCGCTCCCAGCAGGGCGGCTGCATAGCGATTGGCGGTGGCGCGGCCCAGCCAGGCGCGCAGGCGTTCACCGCCTGCGGTCATCAGTTCCTGCGAAAAGCCCGACAGACCGAAGAGGAAGAGCACCACGGCGCTGACCGCCGAGAAGATCCACTGCCACTCGGTCATGGTTGCGGGGGCTGCTCAGGCAGGGGCCTTCACATGGATGCGCAGGCCATCGATCGTGACGACCTGGCCGGCGCGGATCTTGGCAGCCTTGCGCGTCTCGGGCTGACCATCGACCTCGACGCGGCCGGCCGCCACCAGGGCCTTGCCGTGGCCGCCGCTGCCGGCGGCGCCGGCGAGTTTGAGCAGGGCGTGCAGCTCGATGTGCCCGCCGCGCAGTTCGAAGTCGACGTCGGGCATGTCAGACGGCCAGCAGTTCCACCTCGAACAGCAGCGTCGCGTTCGGCGGAATCACGCCGCCGGCGCCGCGGGCACCATAGCCAAGCTGCGGCGGGATGACCAGGCGGCGCGTGCCGCCCACCCTCATGCCTTGGACGCCTTCGTCCCAGCCGCGGATCACCATGCCGGCGCCCAAGGGGAACACGAAAGGATCGTTGCGGTCCTTGCTGGAGTCGAACTTGGCACCAGGCCGGCCGTCCTCATAGAGCCAGCCGGTGTAATGCACCGTGACGTGGCGGCCGGCGCGCGCCTCGTCGCCGTGGCCAGCCACGGTGTCTTCGTACTGCAGCCCGGAGGCGGTGGTGATCATGGGGATCCTTTCTGCGTGAGACCCGGCCCTGGGGGGCTGGGGGAGGGGACGGGGCGTCACGGTAGCACAGCTTCACGACCGCAGCCGGGAGACGATCGGCCGCGGCGGGATTTCTCGGCCACAATGAGCGCATTGCATCGTCGTGCCTTCGTTCGTGGACCCGTCGCCACCCCCCGATCCTTCACCAGCCTTACCGGCCGATGAGGCCGTGCTGGCCTTGCTGGCTGCCGGCGAGCGACAGGAGGATGGGCGCTGGACGGCCCGCCACGGCCGCTACCGCCTGCACTCCCAGTTCCAGCCGATCTACAGCCTGTCCCACCACCGGGCCGTCGGGCATGAGGCGCTGCTGCGGGCGCTGGATGAGCAGGGCCGCGCCGTGGCGCCGCCGTCGGTCCTGGCGGCGGCGACTTCGCCCGACGACCTGGTGCGGCTGGACCGCCTGTGCCGGCTGGTGCATGTGGGCAACTTCAGCGCGCTGGCGGGGCCGGACCACCCGTGGCTCTTCCTGAACATCCACCCCGGGGTGTTCGTGCGCGGCCCCGATCTGGGCGGGCAGCGCTACATGCGCGCCCTGCTCGAGCGCTTCGGGCTGAAGCCATCCCAGGTGGTGCTGGAGGTGACCGAGGACATGGTCGGACGCGACCAGGGCTTCGAGCGTGCGGTCGCCGAGGCCCGGGAGTTGGGCTGCCTGCTGGCACTGGACGACTTCGGGGCGGGCCATTCGAACTTCGACCGGGTCTGGCGCATCCGCCCCGAGATCGTCAAACTCGACCGCAGCCTCGTGCGTCGCGCGGCCACCGAGCCGCGCATCGGCCGCATTGCCACGCAGATGGTCTCGCTGCTGCATGCCTGCGGGGCCATGGTGCTGATGGAAGGCATCGAGACGATGGACGAGGCCTATCTCGCGCTGCAGGCCGATGTGGACTTCGTGCAGGGCTATCTGTTCTCGCGTCCTGCGCCGGTGCTGGTGGGGCATGACGAGCCCCGGCGGGTGATCGATGCGGTGTGGCAGCGTTTCGATGCCCGTTTCGAGGCCGACAAGCGCGCCGAGCGTGAGCGCGTGGCGCCGTACATGAACGCCATCGGTCACGCCGCCACCTTGCTGCAAGCCGGCCTGCCGCTGGAGGTGTGCTGCCAGGAGTTCCTGATGCTGCCCGGGGCCGAGCTGTGCTACCTGATCGATGAGCAGGGGCTGCAGATCGGGCACAACGTCACCGCGCCGGGTTTCGAGGCCAAGCGCTCCGCGCAGTTCGCGCCGCTGCGCGATGCCAGCGGCGCACGCTGGGCGCGCAGGCCCTACTTTCGCCGGGCGCTGGACCAATTCGGGCGTGTGCAGGTCACGCGACCGTACCTGACCGTTCACGGCGCCCACTTGTGCGTCACCGTCTCCATCAGCCTGCGCTGGCAAGGCCAGCTGGTGGTGCTGGGCGGCGACATCGACTGGGACATCCACCCCGAGCTGGGGTAAGCTGTCTGCGTGACCGAGGCTTGCGGCCGCCCACCACCCCCACCCTCCGAGCCCGCATGTCCATGCCCCCGCTGCCCGCTCCCAGCACCACCGAGGCTGCCTCGGTGCGGGCCACCCCCCCTTGCGCACAAGCCGACGACACGAGGTCCTGGCGGCGGCCGCAGGTGCGCGAACCCGCGCAGCTCGAAGCGCGCATGCGCGAGCGCCTGTTCTGGTTCACCATGGCCCTCAGCCTGGCGGCGGCCTTCGGCCTGGCGGCCTATTTCTGGTGGCTGCAACGGCCCGTGCTGGTCGGGGTGATCGCGTCCTACCTGCCTCCGGCTCTGGTGGTGTCGGTCTACGTGGCCCGCACCGGGCGCATCCGGCGGGGCATCGCCGCGCTGATGGTGTCGCTCGCCGCCGTGCTGGTGGCGCTCACCTGGCTGCTGGGGGGCTGGACCGCACCGACGCTGTGGTGGTTGGTGCTGCTGCCGATGATGTGGATGCTGACCGGTGCGCGGCGCGAGGGCCTGATGCTCGGTGGGGCCATCCTGGTGGTGCTGGCGTTGACGCCCTGGGCCGTCAACCGGCTGGGGCTGCCCGATCTGTCGCCCACCGCGGCGGCGCAGCGTGCTCTCGACGGCGGGGTCTGGGCGGCCGCTGCGCTGGTGCTGTTCGGCTGCTTCGTGCTGTATGCCCTGACGCTACGTCGCGGCTTGCGCCGCGAGCTCACGTTGGCCCTGCGCGAGTTGCGACGCTCACGCGACGAGGCCCTGGCCGCCTCGCAGGTCAAGGCCCGCTTCCTGGCCAACATGAGCCATGAGGTGCGCACCCCCATCAACGGCATCCTCGGTGCGATCGAATTGCTGCGCAGCACGCCACTCGATGCCCGCCAACAGCAGATCGTGGCCTTGCAGCGCCAGAGCCTGGACACGCTGATGGCCCTGGTCAACGATGTGCTCGACTACACCAAGATCGAGGCCGGGCGCATGGAGCTCGAGCCCGTGGAGACCGATCTGCGCGAGCTGGCCTTCGATGCCCTGGAGCTGCACGCGGCCGTGGCGCACGAGAAGGGTCTGGAGCTCACGCTGGGGCTGGCGCCCGAGGTGCCGGCCGTCGTGCGGGTGGACCCGACCCGGCTGCGCCAGGTGCTGGGCCATCTGGTGTCCAACGCCGTGCGCTATACCGTCCGTGGCGGAGTACACATCCAGATCGGGATCGAGCCCGAGGGCTTGTCCGAGGGTCAGGCCCGCCTGCACATCGAGGTGCAGGACACCGGCGTGGGCATCGCCCCCGAACTCCTGCCCCGGCTGTTCGAAGCCTTTCCGCGCAGCGATGAGTCCACCACCCGTGCCTCCGGGGGCACCGGCCTGGGCCTGGCGATCTGCCGCGAGCTGGTCCAGCTCATGGGGGGCAGGATCTCGGCGCGCAGCGAGCCGCACAAGGGCTCGGTCTTCACGCTGGAGCTGACGCTCGATCACATCGAACAGCCCAGTGCCGGCCTGCCGCCCGGCGTGCCGCTGCATGTGCTGGTGGTGGCCAACTACCTGCGGCTGGTGCAGCATGTGCAGGCCGGTTTGCGCGAGTTCGGCGTGAGCTATGAGGTCAAGCCGGTGCCGCCCACCCAGGCCGAGCTGCAGGTGCTGCGCGATCAGGGCATCAACGCCATTTTGCTCGACGAAAAGCTGCTGGGCGCGCGCGGGCACGACCGCCTGGAGCAGATGGCCCGCGAAGCCGGCCTGCCGGTGCTGCTGATGCGCGGGGTCTCCAGCGACACCACGATGGGCATGCTCGATGGCGTGTTCGTGCTGTCCAAGCCGGTGCGCCCGCACGCGTTGCACGACGGCCTGCGGTGGGCCTTGCACGCCCGCCGTCAGAGCGGCCGCCCGATGCCCGGGCCGACGCTGCCGGCGCCGCCGGCGGCCGAGCGTGCGGTGCTGGCCGGCCGTGTCCTGCTGGTGGACGACAACCCCGTCAACCAGGTCATGACCCAGGCGATGCTCGAGCGCCTGGGTCTGGCCGTGGTGGTGGCCGGCGACGGAAAGGAGGCGCTCAACCGCTTTGCCGAGCAGACCTTCGACATCGTGCTCATGGACGTGCAGATGCCCGGGATGGACGGGCTCACCGCGACCGAAAAGCTGCGCGCGATCGAACGCCAGGCGGGCCGCGGTCGCACCCCGGTCGTTGCGGTCACGGGCAACCCCGAGCCCGAAGTGCGCCAGCGTGGCCAGGCCGCCGGCATGGACGATTTCCTGGGCAAGCCCTTCACGCTGGACCAGCTGCAGCGCACGCTGCTGCGCTGGCAGCCCGAGCTGCTGCCCGGCCCCGCCCCGGTGCGGCCCGTTGGCCCGACGGCCGGAGACGGCTTGTCCTGAGAGGCGGCGCTCGATCGCCCGGGGGGCGAGAGGCCAGGGCCGGCACCGCGACGCGTTAGAAGCCCGCACCCGGCTGGGCCAGGTAGGCCTCTTCCTCGGCAGTGCTGGTCCGGCCCAGCACCGCATTGCGATGTGGAAAGCGCCCGAACCGCAGGATCAGATCGCGATGGCGGTGGGCATAGTCCAGCGCATCGGCCAGGCGGGCATCCTCAGCGGCCAGCGCGGTGAACAGGCGCACGCTCTCGTCCTGCTCGGCGATGTCCTCCGCATGCTCGAACGGCAGGTACGCGAACCAGCGCTGCAGACTCGACAGGCGCCGGTCCTCGCCGGTGGACACCAGGCCCTGGGCCAGCGCCAGGGCCCGGGCATCACCGGCAAAAGCGCGCGGACTGCCCCGGTGGACATTGCGGCTGAACTGGTCGAGCACCAGGATGAGCGCGAGCGTGCCGTCCGGCGTGGCCGTCCAGTCCTGCAGCCCGCCGGCGAGGGCCTGCTCCAGCCAGGGGCCGAAGCGCGAGGCGATCAGGCGGTCGAAGCCCGGGTCCTTACGGAACCACTGGGCCCGCGGCTGCCCGCGCGATGTGCCGTCATCGCCGTCGAACCAGAAATCGAGCACCACCCGTGCCGGCGGCGGCGTGGCACTCACCGTGCCCATAGCGCCTGGGTCTCGGGGTGGCGCTGCATGTAGGTCCGCACATAGGAGCACAGCGGATCGACCTTGAGCCCGTGGGCGCGTGCATGGTCGAGCGCGGCTTGCACGAGCTGCGCCGCGATGCCCTGCCCGCGCAAGACCGGTGGCACGCCGGTGTGGGTCATGTGCATGACGCCGTCGCGCAGTTCGTAGTCGGCGACGCAGAGCAGGCCATCGAGCGCCGCCTCGAAGCGCTGCGCGGCAGGGTTGTGGGTGATTTCGACGGGCATGGGCAGGTTCCAGGACGGGCATTGGAGTGTTGATGGTGCCATGCCTGGCCGTCCCGGTCTTCACTGCGGTCAAGGCTGCACTGTGCCGCTGCCCTGCCGCCGGGCCGTGGCCCGCCCGTCCGTGGGGGAGGGCATGGACACCGCCCGGCCCTCGGCGCACCATGGCAGCCTGAGCAACCATCTTGAACGTCAAGCGTGATGTAGCGCCCGCCCGCGCGCGCCAGCCACGGAGGTTTGCGATGAACGAGCTGATGATGCCGCCTGCCCCGCCGGCCCCGGGGTTTCGCACCCTGCTGTACCGCTACTGGTTCTTCGCCTGGCTGTTCCGCGATGCAGGCCGGGGGACGGTGTTCGAGCGTTCTGCCGCCTGGCGTCACAACCGCGAACAGGCGCGCTGGCTGCCCACCTATCTGCGCCGCTGGTCCACCCTGGGGGTCGTCCTCTTCGTGTTGGGCGCGCTGGTCGAACTGGCCGGCGGCGCGGCCCTGCTGGCGGCGCTGTTCTTCGTGCCCTCGGCGATCAGCGTGCCGGTCAATGCGGTGATCAGCGTGGCTTGGCTGGGCTTGAAGCTGTTACCCGGGCCGCTGTGAGGTCTGGGCATCGCCGGCGGGGTCGCAGGGGCTGCACGTGCAGGCCGCTTCGCGCTTTGGCACACTTGCACCATGAACTCTGCAATGCCCCTGCGCACCCTGGGCCACAGCGGCCTGCACGTCACGCCTGTCTGTTTGGGCACCATGACCTTCGGCGAACAGGTCGATGAAGCCACCGCGCACCGCATCCTCGATCGTGCGCTGGAGCTGGGGCTCAACTTCCTCGACACGGCCGAGATGTACCCCGTGCCGCCCTCGGCCGAACGCTACGGCGACACCGAACGCATCCTGGGCCGTTGGTTCGTCTCGCGCCCCGGGGTGCGCGAGCGGCTGGTGCTGGCCACCAAGGTGGCCGGCCCGGTGCGCGGCTACGGATGGATCCGCCAGGGCAGCGCCGACCTGAAGGCGCAGGACATCCTCAAGGCTTGCGACGACAGCCTTCGGCGGTTGCACACCGATGTCATCGACCTCTACCAGATCCACTGGCCGGTGCGCAACGTGCCGATGTTCGGGGCGCTGTACTTCGACCCTTCGCGCGACAGGCCCGTGTCGTCGATCCACGAGCAGCTCGATGCCCTGGGGCGCCTGGTGCGCGAGGGCAAGGTGCGTGCGATCGGTCTGTCCAATGAGACGCCCTATGGCGTGGCCGAGTTCGTGCGTGTGGCCGAACAGCATGGCCTGCCGCACGTGGCCACCGTGCAGAACCCGTACAGCCTGGTCAATCGCTCGGTCGAGAACGGTTTGGACGAGGTGATGCACCGCCACGGCGTCTCGCTGCTGGCGTATTCGCCGCTGGCCTTCGGGCTGCTGACCGGCAAGTACGACGAGGGCGGCCTGACGGGCGGCGCCAAGGGCCGGCTCGCGCAGTTCGAATCCATGCGTCAGCAGCGCTGGGGCCGCCCCGAGGCCCTGGCGGCGGCCCGTCGCTACAACGCCCTGGCGCGCGAGCATGGGCTCACGCCCACGCAGATGGCCCTGGCCTTCTGCTACACGAAGTGGCAGGTGACGAGCACGATCATCGGCGTCACCAGCCTGGCACAGCTCGACGAGGACGTGGCCGCTTATGGCACCACGTTGTCGCCCGAGCTGCTCGAAGCCATCGACCGCATCCGCTGGGAGATGCGCGACCCGGCGCAGTGACCTCGGGCGTCATGGCCCGAACGCCACACGTCAGCGAGACCCCGGCCACGCAGTGGCTGCGCCGGCAGGGGGTGTCTTTCAGCGAGCACGTCTACGACTATGTCGAGCATGGCGGCACCGCCGAGTCGGCGCGCCAACTCGGGCTGGACGAGCATCGGATCGTCAAGACCCTGGTGATGCAGGACCAGGACGGCCGCCCACTCCTGGTGCTGATGCACGGTGACCGTCAGGTGAGCCTCAAGGCCCTGGCGCGCGAGATCGGCGCCAAGAAGGTCGAGCCTTGTCGGCCCGAGGTGGCCGAGCGTCACAGCGGCTACAAGGTGGGGGGCACCTCGCCCTTCGGCACGCGCAAGGCCATGCCGGTCTATGTGGAGGCCGGCATCCTGGAGTTGCCGCGCATCTGCATCAACGGCGGCCGCCGCGGCTACCTCGTCGGGCTGGAGCCCGCGGTGCTGACCGAGCGGCTGGGAGCGCGGCCGGTGCGGTGCGCCAGTGCAGAATAGGCGTCCTACGCATTTCACCCACATCGCCAAGACCGTCCATGGAGACTGCCTACGCCCTGGCCGCCATCGCCGCCGGCTACCTGCTCGGCTCGCTGTCGTTTGCCGTGATCATCAGCCGGCTGATGGGTCTGCACGACCCGCGCACCTACGGCTCGGGCAACCCCGGCGCCACCAACGTGCTGCGCTCGGGCAACAAGGCGGCGGCCATCCTGACCTTGGTGTTCGATGCCCTCAAGGGCTATGTGCCAGTGGTGCTCGTGCTGCTGTTCGGGCCAGCCTACGGCATGGGCGCGGGCACGGCGGCGCTGGTGGGGGTGGCGGCCTTCATCGGCCACCTCTGGCCGGTGTTTTTCCGCTTCCAGGGTGGCAAGGGCGTGGCCACAGCCGCGGGCGTGCTCCTGGGCATCAACCCCTGGCTCGGGCTGGCGACGCTGCTGACCTGGCTCATCATTGCCGTCTTCTTCCGCTACGCCTCGCTGGCCTCGATCACCGCGGCGGTCTTCGCGCCGTTCTACCAGATGCTCATCTGGGGGGCGGGACCGGTGGCCGGGGCCATCTTGCTGATGAGCCTGTTGCTGGTGTGGCGTCACAGTGCGAACATTCAGAAGCTGATCGCCGGCACCGAGAGCCGCATCGGCCAGAAGGCCGTGCCGCCGGCACCGGCAGGGTCCCACCGGCCCCCCCGCAAACGTCACTGAAGGATTCCCCATGGTGCAACGTTTCCACCCCGGAGCGCGCCTGTCCGAGATGGCGGTGCACAACGGCACGGTCTACCTGGCCGGCCAGGTGCCCGAGGACGGCACCCAGGACATCCGCGGACAGACGGCCCAGGTGCTGGCCGCGATCGATCGGCTGCTGGCGCAGGCCGGCAGTGGCAAGGACCGCATCCTGATGGCGCAGATCTTCCTGGCCGATCTGGCCGATTACGACGGCATGAACGAAGTCTGGGATGCCTGGATCGGCGAGGTCCCGGGCCAGGCCCCACCGCGTGCCACGGTGCAAGCACGGCTCGCGCGGCCCGAGTGGCGCATCGAAGTGGTGGTCACGGCGGCGGTGTGAGCCGCAGCCGAAGCGGGCGGCCTGTATGAACCCCCACCAGCGTTCCAGGCGGCCGGCGGCCCAAACGAGCCTGGAGCGCGCGCCGCAGCTGCTGCGCCATGTGTTCGAGACCAGCCCGGACTGCATCACTCTCACCGAGCGGGCCACCGGCCGCTACGTGATGGTCAATGCCGAGTTCACACGCATCACCGGCTACACCCCCGAGGAGGTGATCGGCAGGACATCTTCCGAGCTGGGCATTTGGGTCCACGCCGCTGACCGCCAGCGGCTCTTGGAGGCGATCGCACGCGAGCACGCAGTGCGCGACCTGGTCGTCCATTTCCGCATCAAGAGCGGCCAGGTGCTCAAGATGCTGGTCTCGGGCTCGTGCTTCGACTGGCAGGGCCTGTCCTACCTCGTGCTCAATGTGCGCGACGTCTCGGAGATCGAACGTGTGCGCCTGCAGCAAGATGCCATCTTGCAGAATGCCTCCATCGGCATTGCTTTCACGCGCGACCGTGTCTTCGTGCATGCCAACCCGCGCATGGAGGAGATTTTCGGCTGGCCGCCGGGCACGCTGACCGGCCAGCCGGGTTCGGTGGTGTGGTGCAGCGCACAGGACTACCAGCGCATCGGCCGCGAGGCCGGCCCGGTGCTGTCGCGCGGCGAGCCCTTCGAGACCGAGTCGTTGATGGCGCGGCGCGACGGCAGCACGCTGTGGTGCAAGGTGCGTGGTCGTGCGGTCGATCGTGTCGAGCCTGCCGTGGGCGGCACCATCTGGATCGTCGAGGACATCACCGAGCGCAAGCGCTTCGAGCAGGAACTGGCGGCCGCGCGCGATGCCGCCGCGGCCGCCAGCCGGGCCAAGAGCGCCTTCCTGGCCAACATGAGCCACGAACTGCGCACGCCGCTGCACGGCCT
>NZ_JBKBVU010000032.1:0-23558 GCF_046289365.1 Caldimonas sp.
GGCGGCTTGCCGCCCAGCAGGGCCGCCGGATGGGCGGGGCGGCGGGGTTGGCCTGGCGCCGCGGCCTGGGACGAGCGGGCCGGCTGCGGGTGTGCCTGCTTCACGGGGGCGGGGGCGTGATGGCCCGGACGGGCCGGTGTCTGGGCGCGGGCGGGGCCGGACGCCGGCCGGGCACGCTCCTCGCGGCGCGGGGGGCGGGCCGCCTCGGGCCGCGGGCTGCTGCCGTCGCGCCGACCGCTCGGACGGCCGGCATGGTTGCCACGTCCCCGGTCGCCGCTGCCACCGCCCAGGCCGCCGTGCAGGGTCATGCGGCCCAGCTTGATCGGCTCGGGCCGGGCATGAGGGTCGGGTTCGAAGCCCGGCACCACCTCGCGCGGGATCTGGCGCTTGATGAGCTTCTCGATGTCGCGCAGGAAGCCTTCCTCGTCCACACACACCAGCGAGATAGCCTCGCCCCGGGCACCGGCACGGCCGGTGCGGCCGATGCGGTGCACGTAGTCCTCGGGCACGTTGGGCAGTTCGTAGTTCACCACGTGCGGCAACTGGTCGATGTCGATGCCGCGGGCGGCGATGTCGGTGGCCACCAGCACCTGCAGCTCGCCGCTCTTGAACTCGGCCAGTGCCTTGGTGCGCGCGCCCTGGCTCTTGTTGCCGTGGATGGCCATCGCGGTGATGCCCTCTTTCAGCAGGTATTCGACCAGCCGGTTGGCGCCATGCTTCATGCGCGTGAACACCAGCACCTGGTGCCAGTCGTTCTCTTTGATGAGGTGGGTCAGCAGCTCTTTCTTCTTGTCGCGGTCGACCGGATGGATCTTCTGCGCGATGGTCTCGGCCGTGGTGTTGCGCCGCGCCACCTCGATCACCTGCGGCTGGTTGAGCAGGCGGTCGGCCAGGGCCTTGATCTCGTCGGAGAAGGTGGCCGAGAACAGCAGGCTCTGCTTGTGCTGGGGCACGATGGCCAGCACCTTCTTGATGTCGTGGATGAAGCCCATGTCGAGCATGCGGTCGGCTTCGTCGAGCACGAAGTACTCGATTCGGCTGAGATCGAGCGTGCCCTGCTGGTGGTGGTCGAGCAGTCGGCCGGGGGTGGCCACCAGGATGTCCACGCCGCGCCGGAGCGCGTCGATCTGCGGTTGCATACCCACGCCACCGAACATCACCATGCTTTTGAGCGGCAGGTACTTGCCATAGGTGCGCACGCTTTCCTCCACCTGGGCCGCCAGTTCGCGGGTGGGCGTGAGGATGAGCGCGCGGATGGCCACGCGGCCCTGGCCGTCGCGCGGCGCGGGGCGTTGCGAGAGCTTGTGCAGCAGCGGCAGCGTGAAGCCGGCGGTCTTGCCGGTGCCGGTCTGGGCGCCGGCGAGCAGGTCGCCGCCGCTGATGACGGCGGGGATGGCCTGCTGCTGGATGGGGGTGGGGGTGTCATAACCCTGCTCGCGCACGGCGCGCAGGAGGGGCTCGGCCAGGCCGAGGTCGTCGAATCGCATTTGGAAATGTGCCCCCGCAAGGGAGCCGGGATCGGCCTGTTACCGCTCACAAGGAGGGCACCAGTCGGGAAGGCAGACGGGAAGATAGGGTCGGAAGCGACTGCAACGCCTGGACTGGTATCGACGTTGCAGTGCAGCATTGTACCCTAGGACTTGCTGGCCACACCCAACGGCGGCGGCGCGGTGCGGCCGAAGGCCAGCGTCAGCAGGCCCGCAGCCGCCAACGGCACGCCGATCCACGAGAGCCGGTCGAAGCCAAGGGAGGCGCTGGCGGCCCCGCCGATGGCTGCGCCCAGGGCGGTGCCGAGGTAGAGCATCGAGGTGTTGAGTGACAGCAGGATGGGCGCCTGCGCCGGGGCGGCCTCGGCCAGGCGCGACTGCTGTGGAGTCATCATCCCGAAGCCGGCCACCCCCCAGATCACGAACGTGGCCAGCAGCGCCGGGTAGTGGCCCTGGGTGAAGGGCACGAGCAGCATCATCGTGCCCAGGACGCTGAGCTGCACGATCAGCGTGCGACGCGGGCTGAAGCGGTCGTTGGCCCAGCCGCCGATCAGCGTGCCGGCCACGCCGGCCAGGCCGAAGACCATCAGCGTGGCCGACAGCCGTTCGCCCGACATCGGATACAGCGCCTGCAGCACCGGGCCAATGTAGGAGAACACGCAAAAGATCGCGATGAAGTAGAGCAGCGTGAGCAACAGCGGCCACAGCACCCGGCCCTGGCACAGCAGTTCGGGCAGGCCGCGGAAGCTGGCGCCCGGTGCGTCGATGTCGCGAGGCACCCAGCGCGTGACGAGCAGCAGCATCACCCCCGAGAGGACCGCCACGGCCGCCACCGGCACCTGCCAGCCCCACTGCAGCCCCAGCCAGGCCCCCAGCGGGATGCCCACCACATAGCTCATGCTGATGCCGAGGAACACCACCGACAGCGCCCGCCCGCGCCGTGCCGGCTCGACGCTGGCCACGGCGATGCCCGCGGCGATCGGCGTGAAGACGGCCCCCAGTCCCATCAGCACACGCCCGACCAGCAAGGTGGGCAGCCCGGGAGCCAGCGCGCACACCCCATTGCCCAGCGTGAACAGCGCCAGCGCGAGCTGCATGGCCCGTTTGCGCCGCCAGTGCCCGGTGGCCACCAGCAGCACCGGGGCGAGCACCGCCGTGGCCATCGCATAGGCCGTCACGGCCTGGCCCGCGGCCGGCACACCCACGGACAGCGAGGCCGCCACCGGCTCCAGGATGCCGGCAATCACGAAGGCCCCCGTCCCGATGATGAGGTTGATGAAGGAAAACAGCAGGAGCAGGCGGGGCATGGACGGACGGCGAATCGGCAAAACCTGCACCCTATCAGCAAGCGGCATCTCGCGCTGGCGGCACGGGCTCTTGCGCATCGTGGAAACGCCCCGGCCGGGTTGCGGCGACAATAGCGGCGTTGCGCGGCCTTTCCGCGCTTTGCTTTTTTGTCGCATCCACAGCCTCAGGACAGACCATGGCCCAATACGTCTTTACGATGAACCGCGTCGGAAAAATCGTGCCTCCGAAGCGGCAGATCCTGAAGGACATCTCGCTGTCCTTTTTCCCCGGCGCCAAGATCGGCGTGCTCGGCCTGAACGGCTCGGGCAAGTCCACGCTGCTGAAGATCATGGCCGGCCTGGACAAGGACATCGAGGGCGAAGCCGTGCCGATGCCGGGCATCAAGATCGGCTACCTGCCCCAAGAACCTCAGCTCGACCCCAAGCAGACGGTGCGCCAGGCAGTGGAGGAGGGCATCGGCGGCGTGCTGGCGGCCAAGAAGCGCCTGGAGGAGGTCTATGCCGCCTATGCCGAGCCGGACGCCGACTTCGACAAACTGGCCGCCGAGCAGGCCGAACTCGAGGCGATCATTGCCGCTTCGGGCTCTGAGAACACCGACTTGCAGCTTGAGCTGGCGGCCGATGCGCTGCGCCTGCCGCCCTGGGACGCCTTGATCGGCACCCTCTCAGGCGGCGAGAAGCGCCGCGTGGCGCTGTGCCGGCTGCTGCTGAGCCAGCCCGACATGCTGCTGCTGGACGAACCCACCAACCACCTCGACGCCGAATCGGTGGAGTGGCTGGAGCAGTTCCTGCAGCGCTTCCCCGGCACCGTGGTGGCCATCACCCACGACCGCTACTTCCTCGACAACGCGGCCGAGTGGATCCTCGAACTCGACCGCGGCATGGGCATCCCCTACAAGGGCAACTACTCCGAGTGGCTCGACCAGAAGGAACGCCGCCTGGAGATCGAGCAGAAGCAGGAGGACGCCCGCATCAAGGCGATGAAGGAGGAGCTCAAGTGGGTGCGCTCCAATGCAAAGGGCCGGCAGGCCAAGAGCAAGGCGCGCCTGGCCCGCTTCGAGGAGCTGAGCGACGTCGAATACCAGAAGCGCAACGAGACCAACGAGATCTTCATTCCGGTGGCCGAGCGCCTGGGCAATGACGTGATCGAGTTCAGGAACGTCACCAAGAGCTTCGGCGAGCGCGTGCTGATCGACAACCTGAGCTTCAAGGTGCCGCCCGGGGCCATCGTGGGCATCATCGGCCCGAACGGCGCGGGCAAGTCCACGCTGTTCCGCATGATCCAGGGCACCGAGACGCCCGACTCCGGCGAGGTGTTGATCGGCCAGACCGTCAAGATGGCCTTCGTGGACCAAAGCCGCGAGAACCTTGACGGTGACAAGACCGTCTGGGAGGACGTCTCCGGCGGGTTGGACAACATCGTGGTGGGCAAGTTCGTGATGCCCTCACGCGCCTATCTCGGCCGCTTCAACTTCAAGGGCAACGACCAGCAGAAGCTGGTGAAGAACCTCTCGGGCGGCGAACGCGGCCGGCTGCACTTGGCCAAGACCCTGGCCAAGGGCGGCAACGTGCTGCTGCTGGACGAGCCCAGCAACGACCTCGACGTCGAAACCCTGCGCGCGCTGGAGGAGGCCTTGCTGGAGTTTGCCGGCTCGGCCCTGGTGATCAGCCACGACCGCTGGTTCCTGGACCGCATCTGCACCCACATCCTGGCCGCCGAAGGCGATTCCCAGTGGTACTTTTTCACCGGCAACTACCAGGAATACGAGGAAGACAAGAAGAAGCGCCTGGGCGAGGAGGGGGCCCGCCCGCACCGCCTGCGCTACAAGCCCATCACGCGCTGAAGGCCACCGGCCGAGCCTGCATCAGTCCGCCGAAAGGCGGGCTTTTGCTTTGTCCACAATGAGGAGCACGCGGGCGATGCGGGTGGTGCACAGGAGATGGAAGGCATGCGGGCCGGCCGTGATGGAAGGGCGGGGAAGGGCTGCCCCGCAGTCTACGCCGCGCGATTTCCGCACGCAGGCAGGGCCCAGACCCTCGAAAGGGTGTCGCACAACGCAGACGCGGGGCGCCCCCGTGGGCCAGACGGTGCTACAAGCATGGCTGAGCATGAGCATTTCCGGTGCGGGTGAGGGCCCGCACGTCCCGAGCCGTGACAGATCCTCGCGAGCCGTCTGAGCACCTGCCTTCGCCGCCCGGGGCGGTGGCGGGCCTGTCGCCGGACCTGCTGGTGGCGGGCCTGCAGCGCAGCCGCTGCCTGGCCCTGGTGGCCGATGCGAAGAGCCAGGTGGTGTGGTTCAACGATGCCTGGGCGTCGTCCCCGGCCATCGAGCTTCTGCGTGGGCGGCCCTGGCATGAGTGGCTCACCTCCCACGGGCAGGCCGCGCCTTCGCCCCGGGTGCAGGCCGCTGTGGCCGCGCGTGAGGCGTTCTCCGCCGAGATCGAACTGCGTCTGCCCGACGGACGGGCTTGGTGGCGGCGCGTCGAAGCCACTCCTTTGGACGATGGCGGCCGCTTCCTCGGCTACCTGGCCATCGCCACCGACATCACCGCCTTGAAGCAGGCCGAGGACAGCCAGCGAGCGACGGCCGCGCGTTACCGCCGCGTGATGGAGAGCACTCACGATGGGATCTGGGAGCGCGACTTGCGCACCAACCAGAGCTGGTATTCGCCGCGTTACAAAGAGATCATGGGCTTTGCCGATCACGAGCTGCCCAACGACCGCAACGTGATGAACGCGCGCATCCATCCCGACGACTTGGAGGCCTTCACCGTGCCCTACGAACGCGCCTTGCGCGAAGGCGGGCAATGGCACTACCGGGTGCGGGTGCTGCACCGCGACGGGAGCTGGCGCTGGCTGCGCTGCCGGGCCCGGGCCTGGCCCGACGAGACCGGCCAGCCCGCGATCCTGGCCGGGGCGGTGACGGACGTGACCGATGAGATGGAGGCCGTGGAGGCCTTGCGCCGGCACCACAGCCAGCTCGAGGAACTGGTGCGGGAGCGCACCGCCAGGCTGGAGGCCGCGCGCGCCGAAGCTGAACGCGCCAACCGGGCTAAATCGCTCTTCCTGGCCAACATGAGCCACGAGATCCGCACCCCGCTCAATGGGGTGCTGGGGATGACCGAGCTGGCCTTGCGGGCCGCCACCACCGCCACCCAGCGGCGCTATCTGGAACTGGCCCAGTCCTCGGGGGCGAGTCTGCGGGCCATCATCGACGACATCCTCGATTTCGCCAAGGCCGAGGCCGGCAAGCTCAGTCTCGACGAGGTGGAGTTCGATCCGGGTGAGCTGATGGCCGTGACGGTGCGCTCGGTGCTGCCCCAGGCGTACGACAAAGGCCTGGCGCTGCATTTCGACAGCCGCGGGGCGGCCCTGCGCGTGCTCGGCGACCCGGTACGGGTGCGCCAGATCGCCACCAACCTGCTGTCCAATGCCCTGAAGTTCACGGTGGCCGGGCAGGTGCGGTTCGTGGTCAGTGTGGAAGGCTCGCCCGGGGGCCTGTGCCATGTGCGTCTGGAGGTCTCGGACACCGGCATCGGCATGGACGAGGCCACGCTCGAGCGCGTGTTCCATCCCTTCGAGCAGGCCGATCCCTCGGTGTCGCGCACGGTGGGGGGCACAGGGCTGGGGCTGTCCATCGTGCGCAGCCTGTGCGAGCTGATGGGCGGGAGCGTGCAGGCACGCAGCGAGCCGGGGGTGGGCTCGAGCTTCGAGGTGCTGCTGCCCCTGCGAGCTGCCCCGGCCGATGCCGCCGAGCCGGATGACGAGCCCGCGGTGGCCGGGGCCTGGGCCTGGGTGGTCGGCGCCGCGCCGGGCGACCCGCTGGGCGAACGCCTGGCGCGGCTGGGCTGGCAGGTCCAGTCGCTGGCCGGCCTGGACCAGGCCCTGGCGCATGCCGCCGGGGCCCCGCCGCCGGGGCTGGTGGTCGTGGTGCACGATGCGCGCCAAGCCGTTTCCGAGGCGGCCCTGGTGGCTTTGCGCGAGCGCCTGAGCGCCGGCTGCGACATCGTCGTGCTGGTGTCGCCCCATGGCAGCGAGGAGACCGGGGCGCTGGAGCCCGAGCGTGGGCAGGCGCTGGGGTTGAAGGTCTACATCGCCCCGCTCAGCCCGGCCGACCTGCGCCAGCTCACGCTCAGCCACCAGGCACCGGCCGCCGCCGTGCCAGCCCAACCCCCCGCGACCGCGACGGCCTTGCCGCTGGCGCGTTGGCAGGGCGCACGCTTCCTCGTGGTCGAAGACAATCCAGTGAACCAGGTGCTGGCCCAGGAGATGCTGCGGCTGCTCGGCTTTCAGGTGGAGGTGGTTGCCGGCGGGCAGGAGGCCCTGGATCACTGCGAGCGCCATCCCCCTGATGCCGTGTTGATGGACGTCCAGATGCCCGGGCTGGACGGTCTGGAGACCACGCGCCGCCTGCGCCGCGCCCAGGCCCAAGGCAGGCTGCCGCCGTTTCCGATCATCGCCGCCACGGCCCACGCCAGCGAGTCGGACCGGCGGTCCTGTCTGCTGGCCGGCATGGACGGGTATATTGCCAAGCCGCTGGACCTGCGCGTGATGCGCTCGGAGATCCGGCGCGTGCTGCTCCATGCCTGCGGCGACGACAGCGACACCCCAGAAACCCGCTACTGATGACCGATCGAACCACTGCCGAGCACGTGATCGCCCGCACCCGCCTGTGGCTGGAGCGGGCTGTGATCGGCCTGAATCTGTGCCCCTTTGCCAAGGCGGTGCACGCCCGTGGCCAGATCCGCTGGGTGGTGAGCCCTGCCACCACGACCGAGGCCCTGCTGGACGCGCTGCGCACCGAGCTGCGCTGGCTGGCGCAGGCCGATCCCTCGGCAACGGACACGACCTTGCTGATCCACCCCCATGTGCTGGCCGACTTCCTCGACTTCAACGACTTCCTCGACGACGCCGAGGCGGCTGTGGCCGAGCTGGGCCTGGAAGGCGTGCTGCAGGTGGCCAGCTTCCACCCCGGCTACCAGTTCGCCGGCACCGACGCCGACGACATCGCCAATGCCACCAACCGCTCGCCCTATCCCACCTTGCACCTGTTGCGCGAGGCCAGCATCGAGCGGGCGGTGGCCGCGTTTCCCGAGCCTGAAACCATCTACGAAGCCAACATCGCGACGCTGCGACGGCTGGGCCCGCACGGCTGGGCCCGGCTGATGGACGACAAACCCTCATGACCCTGCTCCTGGACGCCTTCTGGCGCGCCCTGGCCTACTGCCTGCATCCGCGCGTCATCCTGCTGTCGCTCGCGCCGCTGCTGCTCACCGCCGGTCTGTGCTTTGCGCTGGGCTGGTTCTACTGGGAAGCCGCCGTGGCGGCGGTGGACGCGTGGCTGCGCGGCTGGGCCCTGGTGAACTCGTTCACGCTGTGGCTGGAATCGATGGGGGCCACCGGCCTGCGCGCGGTGATGGCGCCGTTGATCGTGGTGGCGCTGGCCGTGCCGGTGATCGTCGTGGTGTCGCTGATGGCCGTCTCGGTCCTCATGACGCCGGCCTTGGTGCGCCTGGTGGGGGCCCGGCGCTTCCCGCAACTGGCCCGGCGCCAGGGTGAATCCTTCTGGCGCTCGCTGCTGTGGATGCTGGGACACACCCTGGTGGCGCTGGCCGCCTTGGTTGTCAGCCTGCCGCTGTGGCTCATCCCGCCGCTGGCCTTGGTGCTGCCGCCGCTGATCTGGGGCTGGCTCACCTACCGTGTGATGGCCTTCGATGCCCTGGCCGAACATGCCGAGCGTGCCGAGCGCCACGCCTTGCTGCGCGAGCACCGCTGGCCTTTGCTGGGCATGGGCCTGCTGTGCGGCTACCTCGGGGCTGCCCCGGCCCTGCTGTGGGCCCTGGGTGCGGTGGCCTTCATCCTGGCCCCGCTGCTCGTGGTGGTGTCGGTTTGGCTCTACACGCTGGTGTTCGCCTTCTCCTCGCTGTGGTTCACCCACTATGCCCTGGCAGCGCTGGAGCGTTGGCGCAGTCAGCGCGAGGACCAGGTCCTGCCCGCCGAAAGCATCGTTGCCCCGGGGCCCGAGACCGTGCGTGCCGCGGGCCTGCTCGAACCGCCCCCGGGCCCGGGCACGCCCGGTTGATCCCCCTCACCGATCCGCACGGATGACCATGGACTTCGGACTTCTCATCGTCGGCGACGAGATCCTTTCGGGCAAACGCCAGGACAAGCACCTGCCGCGGCTGCTGGAGCTGCTGTCGCAGCGCGGGCTGGCCCTGCGCTGGGCGCGCTATGTCGGCGACGACCCCCGCCGCCTCGAGGCGGCGCTGAAAGACGCCTTCGCCAGCGGGGACGTGGTCTTCAGTTGCGGCGGCATTGGCGCCACGCCGGACGACCACACCCGCCAGTGCGCCGCCCGTGCGCTGGGCGTGCCGCTGGCCCTGCACCCCAAGGCCCGTGAGCTGATCATCGAGCGCATGCGCGACGTCGCACGCGAGCAGGGCCAGCCCTTCGAGCCCGACCGCCCCGACAACGTGCACCGGCTCAACATGGGCGTCTTCCCTGAGGGGGCGACGATCATCCCGAACCCCTACAACAAGATCCCCGGCTTCTCGGTGGGGCATGTCCACTTCCTGCCGGGCTTTCCGGTCATGGCCTGGCCGATGATGGAGTGGGTGCTGGACCACCAGTACCGGCATCTCTTCCACGCCCGCCCGCAGACGGAGCGCTCGGTCATCGTCTACGGCAGCATGGAAGCCAGCCTCACCCCGCTGATGGAGTCCATCGAGTCCCGCCATCCGCAGGTGCGGGTGTTCAGCCTGCCCAGCGTCGACCACCCCGAGCATGGCCGGCACATCGAACTGGGGGTCATGGGGCCGCCCGAGGCGGCGGCCCAGGCCTACGCCGACCTGCTGTCGGGCCTGCAGGCGCTGGCCGTGCGGCTCGGCCCCGAATTGGTGCGACACTCCTCGCCGCCGAGCCCTTGAATGGTGCGGTAACGTGCACTATGGTGGTGCTTCAGGCGTCGTGGCGGCCACTTGGCACCTGCGGTGGTGCCGCGCACCGTTCGGGCCATGTCCGGGGTGACCCGTCGGCGTGCCGGCGATGCACCGGAATGCATCAGCGTTGGCATGCTTTCTGCTAAATTGCCCCCGCGCGGGCCGGCCCTCGGCCTACCCACCCCCCTCACACACATCCCCTAGGAGCATTTGATGGCCAACAAGACGGTCGCCGACGTGATGAAGATGGTGAAGGAGAACGAAGTCAAGTTCGTCGACTTTCGTTTCACCGACACCCGTGGCAAGGAACAGCACGTCACCGTGCCCATCTCGGCCTTCGACGAAGACAAGTTCACGTCGGGTCACGCCTTCGACGGTTCGTCGATCGCCGGCTGGAAGGGCATCGAGGCCTCGGACATGCTGCTGATGCCCGACCCGAACACCGCGAACATCGACCCGTTCTATGAGGAGCCCACGCTCTTTCTGACCTGCGACGTGATCGAGCCGGGCGACGGCAAGCCCTACGAGCGCGATCCCCGCTCGCTGGCCAAGCGCGCCGAGGCCTACCTGAAGTCCTCGGGCATCGGTGATGCCGCCTACTTCGGCCCCGAGCCCGAGTTCTTCGTCTTCGACAGCATCCGCTGGAACGTGGACATGTCCGGCTGCTTCGTGAAGATCGAATCTGAGGAAGCCGCCTGGAACACCGGCAAGGAATACGAGCACGGCAACACCGGCTACCGTCCCACCGTCAAGGGCGGCTACTTCCCGGTGCCCCCGGTCGATTCAGGCCAGGACCTGCGCTCGGAGATGTGCCTGATCCTCGAGCAAATGGGCATTCCGGTCGAAGTGCACCACCACGAGGTGGCCAACGCCGGCCAGATGGAGATCGGCACCAAGTTCAGCACCCTGGTGCAGCGCGCCGACTGGCTGCAGCTCCAGAAGTACGTGATCCAGAACGTGGCCCATGCCTACGGCAAGACGGCCACCTTCATGCCCAAGCCGATCGTGGGCGACAACGGCTCGGGCATGCACGTGCACCAGTCCGTGTGGAAGGACGGCAAGAACCTGTTCGCCGGTGACGGCTACGCCGGCCTGTCGGACTTTGCGCTGTACTACATCGGCGGCATCATCAAGCACGCCCGTGCCCTGAACGCGATCACCAACCCGACCACCAACAGCTACAAGCGCCTGGTGCCGGGCTTCGAAGCCCCGGTGAAGCTGGCCTACTCCAGCCGCAACCGCTCGGCCTCCATCCGCATCCCCTATGTGGCCAACCCGAAGGGCCGCCGCATCGAAGCGCGCTTCCCCGACCCGATGGCCAACCCCTACCTGTGCTTTGCCGCGCTGCTGATGGCCGGCCTGGACGGCGTCGAGAACAAGATCCATCCGGGTGAGGCTGCCACCAAGGACCTGTACCACCTGCCGCCCGAGGAAGACGCGAAGATCCCGACCGTCTGCCACAGCCTCGACCAGGCGCTGGAGTACCTGGACCAGGACCGCGCCTTCCTGACCAAGGGCGGCGTGTTCACCGATGCCTTCATCGACGCCTACATCGAACTGAAGATGCAGGAAGTGACCCGCTTCCGCATGACCACCCACCCGGTGGAGTTCGACATGTACTACAGCCTGTGAGGCAGCCGGCGGCCCCGCAAGGGGCTCTCGCAAGCGACGAAGGGTGGCATATGCCACCCTTTGTCGCTTTCCGGAGGATCCATCGCTGGACCGTGGTGCGGCTCATGCCCGATACTGCAGGTCTCGACGGCTGACACGAGCCGTGAACCCTTGCGCCGAGCCGGGGTCTACTCAGCCTTGCCTGCCCAGACTGCATCCATGCCACGAGCCGACTTCTGCCGCCCCCTGGTGATCGCCGCCTGCATCCTGGCCGGTGTGCCGGCCTGGGCGCAGACGGTCTACCGTTGCCCGGGCAACCATTTCACCAATGCCCTGACGCCCAAGGAGGCCGAGGCCAAGGGCTGTCGTGTGGTTGAGGGCGGGAATGTGACCATCGTCGAATCGCGCCGGCCGGCCCCGGCGGCCCGGCCGTCCGGCGCCGGCTCGGCCTCTGCCGCCGCGCCGACAGGCCCTCGGATCGACCCGAACGAGCAGCGCGCCCGCGACAGCGATGCCCGGCGCATCCTCGAGGCCGAGCTGCGCCGCGAGGAGGAGGCCCTGGCCGCTTTGCGCAAGGAATACAACAACGGCGAACCCGAGCGCCGCGGCGACGAGCGCAACTACCAGAAGTATCTGGACCGCGTGGCCAACCTGCAGGCCGACATCGCCCGCAAGGAGGCCGACATCGCCTCCATCCGCCGCGAGTTGGGCCGCCTGCCGGCCACGACGCCCTGACGGCGGTGCCCCTGGCGGTGTCTTCGCCCTGCGCTCCTTTGCCCGACGGCGTCGACGGCGCGCCGGTGCCGCCGGCCGACTTCGCCGCTTTCGACCAGTTGGCCACCATGGTGGCCCTGGTGCGCACCGATGGCAGTTGCCGCTTCGCCAATGCGGCCTTCGAGACCGTGCTGGGCCTTTCGCGGCGCAGCATGCTGCGCGGCTCGCTGTTCGAATGGTTCGCTGAGCCCGAGGCCGTGCGCGACACCGTCGTGGCGGTGGCGCGCAACGAGTTCTCGATCAGCCGCTTCGAGACGCAACTGCGTCGTCCACCGGGGACCGCGCAGACCGAATGGCTGCCGGTGCATGTGATCGTGACCCAGACCGACCAGCCCGAGCAGGTCCTGGTGGAGCTGGTCGAGATCGAGCAGCAGACCCGCCAGGACCGCGAGGAGCGTGCGCTGGACCAGGCCCAGGCCACCAAGGAGCTGATCCGCAACCTCGCCCACGAGATCAAGAATCCGCTGGGTGGCATCCGTGGGGCGGCCCAGTTGCTGCAGATGGAGGTGGAATCCAGGGGGCTGGCCGAATACACCCAGGTCATCATCCACGAGGCCGACCGCCTGCAGGCCCTGGTGGACCGGCTGCTGGCCCCCCACCGCAAGCCCCATGTCGTCGGCGATGTGAATGTGCATGAGGTCTGTGAGCGGGTGCGTTCGCTGATCCTGGCGGAATTCCCGCGCGGCCTGACGGTCCGGCGCGACTACGACATCTCGATCCCGGAATTCCGGGGCGACCGTGAACAGCTCATCCAGGCCGTGCTCAACATCGCCCACAATGCCGCCCAGGCCCTGGCCCCGCGCATTGCCGCCGGCGACGCCTGCATCACCCTGCGCACCCGCATCGCCCGCCAGGTGACGCTGGGCAAGCAGCGCTATCGTCTGGCACTGGAATTGCATATCCAGGACAACGGCCCGGGCGTGCCCGAGTCGATCCGCGATCGCATCTTCTTCCCGCTGGTGTCGGGACGCGAAGGCGGGTCGGGCTTGGGGTTGACGCTGGCGCAGACCTTCGTGCAGCAGCACCATGGCACGATCGAATGCGAAAGCGAGCCCGGAAACACGAATTTCAAGATCCTGATCCCCTTGCCCTGAGCGATCCGGGTGGGGCTCAGGCCGAAAGTCCACAGGCGAGGACGACAGGCGGCAGCCCATGAAACCCATCTGGATCGTTGACGACGACCAATCCATCCGCTTCGTGCTGGAAAAGGCCCTGGCCCGCGAGGCCCTGCCGGTGCGCAGCTTCACCAACGCCCGCGACGTGCTCGCGGCGCTGGACGAGGACGAGCCCCAGGTGCTGGTGTCGGACATCCGCATGCCCGGCGGCTCGGGCATCGACCTGCTGGCCCAGGTCAAGGAGCGCCATCCGGGGCTGCCCGTCATCATCATGACGGCCTTCTCCGACCTGGACAGTGCCGTTTCGGCCTTCCAGGGCGGCGCTTTCGAATACCTGCCCAAGCCCTTTGACCTGCCCAAGGCGGTGGAGCTGATCCGCCGCGCAGTCGACGAGAGCCTGCGCGAGGAAGTGCGTGACGAGCGCCTGACGCAGATGCCCGAGATGCTGGGCCAGGCGCCGGCGATGCAGGACGTTTTTCGTGCCATCGGCCGCCTGAGCCAGAGCAACGTCACGGTGCTGATCACCGGCGAGAGCGGCTCGGGCAAGGAACTCGTCGCGCGCGCGCTGCACAAGCACAGCCCGCGCGCCAGCGGCCCCTTCGTCGCCATCAACACCGCGGCCATTCCCAAGGACCTGCTCGAGAGCGAGCTCTTCGGCCACGAGCGCGGCGCCTTCACCGGCGCGCAGACGACACGGCGCGGCCGCTTCGAGCAGGCCGACGGCGGCACGCTTTTCCTCGACGAGATCGGCGACATGCCTTTCGAGCTGCAGACGCGCCTGCTGCGCGTGCTCAGCGACGGGCAGTTCTACCGGGTGGGTGGCCACAACCCGCTGCGCAGCAATGTGCGTGTGATCGCCGCCACACACCAGAACCTGGAGGAGCGCGTCCGGCAGGGGGTGTTCCGCGAGGACCTCTTCCATCGCCTCAACGTCATCCGCCTGCGACTGCCGCCGCTGCGCGAGCGGCGCGAGGACATCCCCACGCTGGCGCGCTACTTCCTGCAAAAGAGCGCCAAGGAACTGGGCGTGGAAGCCAAGCGCATCTCCGATTCGGCGCTGGAGCGGCTGATGGCCTTTGACTTTCCCGGCAACGTGCGTCAGCTCGAGAACGTCTGCCACTGGCTGACTGTGATGGCGCCGGCCCAAGTCATCGAGGACAAGGACCTGCCGCCCGAACTGCTGGGTGAGGCCACGCTCTCGCCCAAGCCGCCGGTGTCGGTGCTGCCTGCGCAGCCGAGCGCGGCGGCGACGGCCGTGGCGCCCTCCGCCGGCCAGGCCGAGCCTGCGGCGCAGCCGGCAGACTGCGCCGGCGGGCCGGTGCAGGCCGCCGGTGACTGGCTGCGGGATCTGGAGCGCGAGGCGCGGGAGCTGCTCGCCTCCGGGCAGCCCGACGTGTGGGACACCCTGACCCGCCGCTTCGAGGCCCGGCTCATCCACACGGCACTGGCGCTCACCCGCGGTCGTCGCATCGAAGCCGCGCAGAAACTGGGCATCGGGCGCAACACCATCACCCGCAAAATCCAGGAGCTGGGGCTCGACGATTGAGGCTGGCGCCCGGCCTCCTCAGGCGATCACGGCCACCACCGGCGCATGGTCGCTGGGGCGCTCGTTCTTGCGCGGGGCCTTGTCGATGGTGCAGGCCGTCACCGAGGGTTTCAACGCCTCGCTCACCAGGATGTGGTCGATGCGCAGCCCCTGGTTCTTGCGGAAGGCCAGGTTGCGGTAGTCCCACCAGGACCAGCTCTTGGGCGGCTGCTCGAAAAGCCGGAAGGCATCGTACAGGCCCAGCGCCAGCAGTTGACGAAACTGCTCGCGTTCCTCGGGCGTGCAGTGGATCTGCCCGGCCCAGGCGATGGGGTCGTACACATCGCGGTCTTCGGGGGCGATGTTGTAGTCGCCCATCAGCACCAGCTTCGGGTGGCGGGCCAGTTCTTCACGCACCCAGTCGCGCAGCGAGCGCATCCACTGCATCTTGTATTCGAACTTGTCGGTGCCCGGCGCCTGACCGTTCGGGAAATAGGCCCCGATGACGCGCAGATCGCCCACCGTGCCGGCGATCACGCGGGCCTGCTCGTCGGCAAAACCCGGGATGTTGCGCACCACGTCCTCGGCGGGCGTCTTGCTCAGCAGCGCCACGCCGTTGTAGGTCTTCTGGCCGAACCACTGCGCCGCATAGCCGGCCTGCGCAAACTGCGCGTGCGGGAACTTGTCGTCGGTGAGCTTGGTTTCCTGCAGCACCACCACCTCGGGCTGGTGCTGGCCCAGCCAGTCCAGCACCTGGGGCAGGCGCACGGCCAGGGAGTTGACGTTCCAGGTGGCGAGTTGCATCGGGGCACCGAGTGAGGGACGCGGGACGCCGAGTGTAGACGCTGCGCACCGGGCCGATGATCGAGCCCATGAGATCGTCCACGAAGGCGGTCTTGCCGCAGGCCAGTAGCACCGGCTCGCGGTGAGGGTCGAAAAAGCAGCCTGGCTACCAGACGGGCGCAAACCCGCCTTTGGCTGGCCAAAACGATCGAGGGCCTGTGGCCCCGGATCGCCCCACGATGACCGGCGTGGCGGCCCTGCAAGCGGCAGGGCGATGACTTGACCGCAGTATAAACACAAATGAGAATCGTTTGCAAATAAATCGTCGATCCCACGATGGCAAACGGACGCCCCGGCAGCTTCGGGGCTGGATGAACGGGAGAGTCAGCCATGGTCGAAGTGGGAACGTTGGCACAGGAGCATCGCGCCTTGGTTGCCCTGTATGGGCAGGTGCAAGCGCGTTGCAGCGCGCAATTGCGGGAGCAGGCCTGGCGGATCGATCACCTGGAGGCTGAGGTGATGCGCCTGCGCGCGGCGGTGATCGTGCAGCAAACGGCGCTGGCGATGGCGCGCGAAGACCGTCGTGTGCTGGAGGCCGCGCTGCCGGGCTTGCCGCGGCGCATGGAACTGAGCCGTCGCATCGAAGCGCTGGTCGAGCGCGTGCAGGTCTTGTTGCGCGAACGCTCGCACGGGCCCTGGGTGGTCGTCGATCGACCTGGCCCGGGCTGATAGGATGTGAAGGTTGGTGCTCGCAGTGCGGTTCACGCGCTGCAGTTCAACGGGAAGCTGGGGGACGCCGGCCTGCGCGGGCCGTGTCTAACCAGCGCTGCCCCCGCAACGGTAAGTGGACGGAGGATGCGTCTTCGCAGGACGCGCTCCCGCTTTCATCTTGCAGGCCACTGGTGATGGGTTGTCGGCATCCCCGGGAAGGCGATGAAGGTCGTTTCCACCAGCCCGGATACCGGCCAACAAGGTGGCCCGGCGTGATTGCCAGGCCGTGAGGCTCGTGCACCGTCGGGGAAGGCGGTGAGAGCGTTTCTCATCGCAAACGGTCATGTTCAAGTCGTTCTCGTGCGCGAGCTTCGTGCCGCGCCTGTGCGCCTGCCTGTGGGTGGGCGCTGGGTCTGTTCTCACGTCCGTGGCCTGGGCTCACGGGAGCCACAGCCACGGCCACGGTGCGGTGCGGCTGGTGGTGGAGGGCAGCACCCTCACCGCAGTCTTCGACGTGCCGCTGGAGAGCTTGCTGGGCTACGACTACCCGCCCCAGGGGGCAGACCAGGAGCGGGTGTGGAGCGAGCTCAAGACACGGCTGCAGGACCCTTTGAATTTCCTGCAGCCTGCTGCCGATGCCCGGTGCCAGGTGGTCGGCCACGAGGCCACCCCCGATCCGGCGGCGGCCGATCCGAACGCTGACATCCCCAACATCGTCTACCGTGCCGAGTTCCGCTGCGACCGGCCCGAAGCGCTCAACGCGGTGTCCTTCACCGCGTTTCGCGACCACCCCGGCCTGAAACAGTTGCGCGTGCAGCTTGCCTCGCCCAAGGGCCGCAAGACCGTCACGGTGCGCCCACGCTTCCCGGCGCTGACGTTTTGAGGCGACCATGCTCGAACTGGGTTTCCTGCAGATCGTGCAGTGGCTGCTGACGCCGGTCCTCGTGCTGCTGGCCTGCGCGTTTGCCTATGCCTTGTGGATGGCGGGCGTTGTCGCGGTCGAGGCCTGGCAACGACGTTCGCCGGGTTTCTCGTTGCTGCGCGGGGCCGACACCCTGACGCTGGACGAACTGGAGCTTCAGGCCCTGGCCCGCATGGAGCCGCTGCGCCTGCTCAGCCGCGTCACTCCCATGCTGGGGCTGATCGCCACGATGATCCCGCTGGGCCCGGCCTTGCAGGGCGTGGCCAGCGGCCAGGGGCACGCGGCGCTGTCGGTGTTCAGCGGTGCCTTCGCCGGCGTGGTGCTGGCCCTCACGGCCGCCTGCCTGGGCCTGGTGCTGTACTCGGTGCGCAGGCGCTGGCTGCTGGCCGAGCTGCTGGCGGTGAAGCGGGCGCGGGGAGCGTCGGCATGAGCCTGCGCTTTCTCAAGGTCTTCGACGAGGACGACGACGACCCGATGCTCTCGGCCATCAACCTCGTGGATGTCTTCCTGGTGCTGGTGGTGGGTTTGCTGATCGCCGTGAGCATGGCACGCCAGGGCGGGGCTGTGGCGGTGGGCGACGGGGCCCCGGAGATCGTGGTGCGCGAGCAGGGCCGGGAGGTGCGCTACCGCGGCAGCGGCTCGGTCGGCGAAGGCGAGGGCGTGCGCGCCGGTGTGGCCTACCGGCTGCGCGATGGCAGCATCGTCTATGTGCCCGAAGCCGCGTCTGCCCCGAGCGCGGAGCCGCCCCAATGAGTGGATGGCGGGCCTGGCTGCCCGTGGTGGCGCTGCTGATGCTGGCCTCAGGCGGCGGATTCGGCGGTGTGGCACAGGCGCGCACCCTGCTGTGGGTCACGGTGGATGTGACGCCGGCGTCCCGCACCGCGCAGGTCGAGCGTGTCGCGGCCGAACGGGGCTGGCAGGTGCAGCATCTGGACCATCCCTTGCAGGATCCACCCGCGGGCCAGGCCGCGCAGCGTCAGGCGATGGCCGAGGGGCTGGCGCGTGCGGACCTGGTGTGGATCGACGCCCCGCACCCCACGGTGGTGACGCGGCTGCAGCGCCAGTTCGGCGAGCTGTTCGAGGCCCATGCACGCCAGCGACCGGGCAGCCTGGTGTGGATCGTCCCGGCGGATGCGTCGGCGGGCACGCCGGCGGCCGACGACGTGGCCGCACGCATGGCGGCTTATCTGCGTGCCGGGGGGGCGGCAAACCTGCGCCATGCCCTGCGGCTGGGCGAGACCTGGCTGACATCGGGCCGCTCGGGCGCAGCAGTGGCAGCCATGGACTGGCCCGCGCCGCAGACTTGGCCGTTGCGCGCGCTTTACCACCCGCAGGCCCCGGGCTTCTTGGCCGACGTCCAGGACTGGCAGCGCTGGCGGGCCGGGCGTGCGAATCGGCCGACCGTGGCTGTGCTGGTACACCGCCACCATTTCATCGACGGGGAAACGGCCTGGCTCGACCGGTGGTTGCAGCTGTTCGAGGCCCAGGGGCTCGACGCCTATGCCGTCTTCGGGCAGCAGCTCGATGCCAACGGGCTGCGTGAGCTGCTCGGTGCTGCGCCACCGCGGGTGCTGGTGCTGCATCAGATCAGTTCGCAGTCGGCGGCCTTGCAGGCCTTGTTCCAGGCATGGGGCACGCCGGTGCTGGCCACTCAGCCCTACCGCCATGGCGATACGGCCACCTGGGAGCGTGACCCCACGGGTCTGAAGCTGGCCGACGCCCCCTTCTACCTGGTGCAGCCCGAGGCGGCCGGGGCCATCGACCCCGTGGTGGTGACCGCCCATGCCGATGGCGGGCGGCGCACCGAGCTGATCGAGCGCCAGGCCCAGGCCGTGGCGGACAAGGCACGGCGCCTGGTGGCCCTGCGCGATACGCCCGCGGCGCACCGGCAGCTCGTGGCCATGGTCTACAACTACCCGCCCGGTGGCAGCCACTTCGGAGCGTCTTTCCTGAACGTGCCACGCAGCCTGGAGGTGGTGAGCGCCAGCCTGGCCGAGGCCGGCTACCGGGTGCCGCCGACCCGGGAGGCCGAGTGGATCGAGCGCCTGCGTCCGCTCCTGCGTGCCTACTATCCCGATGTGGATCTGATCGCCTTGCTGCGCAACGATCAGGCCGCCGCGCTGCCCCTGAGGGACTATCTCGCCTGGTGGCGCACGCTGCCCGAGCCCGTGCGTGCGCGCATCGCAGCCCGCTGGGGCGAACCGGCGTCCAGCCGCTACGTCGTGCACTGGCAGGGCGAGGCGGTGTTCGTGATTCCTCGCCTGCGGGCGGGGAATCTGTCGGTGCTGCCGCAGCCGCCGCGCGAGGAGACCCTGCGCCAGGGCCAGAACCCCTTCATGCACCGCAGCCGTGAGCCGGTGTCGCACCATTACCTGGCCGTCTATCTGTGGGCGCGGCAGGCCCATGCGCTGATCCACTTCGGCACCCATGGCACGCAGGAATGGGCGAACGGCAAGGCGCGCGGGCTGGACGTGTTCGACGATGCCCTCCTGCCGCTGGGGGACGTGCCCGTCGTCTACCCCTATATCGTCGACAACCTCGGCGAGGCGCTCACGGCCAAGCGCCGGGGCCGCGCGCTGCTGGTGAGCCACCGCACCCCGGTGCTGGCCACCACCGGCCTGTCGCCAACGATGGCCCACCTGCACGAGCTGATGCATGACTGGGCGATGGCCGACCATGGCCCCACGAAGCAGCAGATCGGCGAGCGCCTGGTGGCCTTGATCGTCGAAAGCCGCTTGCACCATGACCTGAAGTGGACGGTTGATCAGGTCCGCGGTCGGCTGGAGGAATTTCTCGAGGTGCTGCACCCCTGGCTCGACCAGCTCGCGCATGGCAGCCAGCCGCGCGGCCTGGCCGTGTTCGGGCGAGCACCCGACGAAGCCTCGCGTCGCCTGATGGTGCTGCAGGCGCTGCGCACCCCGCTGCTCGATGCCCTGGGCGAGGACGTGGACGAAACCTTCCTGATCGACCACCGGCAGGTGGCGGCTTCGCGGCCCATGCGTTGGTTGGAGGTGGCGCTGCGTGATGCGCACGCTGCCAGCAAGCTCGATCTGCGCCCGCCGGCGCCTGACAGCAGCGTGCCCAACCGGGCGGCCGTGCACGCCATCGACCCGCAGGCCTTGCGGGCGCTGGCCGAGCAGGCACAGGCACTGGATCGGCTGTATGCCGCCGAGAACGAGTTGAGCGGCCTGCTGGCCGCCCTGGACGGGCGCTTCGTGCCGGCAGCCTACGGCGGCGATCCGCTGCGCAACCCCGACAGCCTGCCCACCGGGCGCAACCTCATCGGGCTGGACCCCAGCCGCCTGCCCACGCGCCAGGCCTACACCGTGGCGCAACTGCTCTTCGAGCAATGGCTGACGCAATGGCAAAAGGCCCACCCGGAACGCCCACCGCAGCGCCTGGCCCTGTCGCTGTGGGCCGGCGAGACCCTGCGCCATCAGGGCATCATGGAAGCCCAGGCGCTGGTGGCCCTGGGGGTGCGGCCCGTGTGGGACGCGGCGGGGCGCCCCACGCGCGTGGAACTGGTGCCGGCCAAGGAACTGGGCCGGCCGCGCGTGGACGTGCTGCTCAGCGTCACCGGCTCCTACCGCGACCAATTCCCGGCGCTGATGGCTTTGATCGATGCGGCGGTGGCCCTGGTGAGCGAGGCCGAGCCGGCCGGGCCGGTGGCGCGCCACAGCCAGGCCGTGACGGACGAGCTGAGGCGCCAGGGCGTGCCGCCCGCTCAGGCGCAGCTGCTGGGCCGCGCCCGTGTGTTCGGCAACGCGATGGGCGATTACGGCACGGGCCTGAGTGAAGCCGTGCAGGACGATCGCCTGCGCCGGCGTGACGATCGCCTGGGGGCGCTCTTCCTGCGCCGCATGGGGCACCCCTACCTGGGCGGCGAACCGCTGCCGGGCATCGACGAGACGCTGGCTGAGCGCACCCTGGGCGCCCAGTTGAAGCGGGCCGATGCGGCAGTCCTGTCGCGCAGCTCGCATCTGTACGGCATGGTCAGCTCGGACGACCCGTTCCAATACCTGGGCGGCCTGGCTGCTGCCGCGCGTCGGGCGGGGCGATCCGAGCCTTTGCCCTTGTTCGTCCACCAACTGCACAACGCCGACGAGCCTCATGCGCAGACGGCCGCGCAGAGCGTGGCGCTGGAGATGCAGTCGCGCTACCTGCACCCCGGCTGGGTGGCGGCGCAAAAGGAGGAGGGCTATGCCGGCACGCTGCAGGTGCTCAAGGCGGCGCAGTTCACCTGGGGCTGGCAAAGCGTGGTCGATGACGTGGTGCGTGCCGACCATTGGCAGGGCCTGCATGAGGTCTATGTGAAGGACCGGCTGGGCCTGGGCGTCCCGGCCTGGCTGCGCAGCCATCCACAGGCCTATGCCCAGGTGATCGAACGCCTGATCCAGGCGCAGCGCCATGGCCACTGGACCCCCGACCCTGCCACGCGCCGCGAACTGGCCGCTCTCTATCGTGACCTGACGCGCGAGGCCCCCCTGGCGCAGGAACTTGCCGGCGTGCGCACCTGGGTGGACGCGCACATGCACGGGGCACTACGGGCCTCACCCGTCCGGGGGGGGATCCGTCAGGCGCCAGCGGTGGAGGCCCGGCCGGGGGCCGAGGCCCTGCCGAGCCGGCCCGAGCCCAGCCTCTTGCGCGCGCAGGCCTGGGTCCGTGTGCACGGGGAGCGCCTGCAGCGCGTGCCGACGGCGCATGCCCAGACCCTGGCTGCCTGGCTGGCCTTGCTGCTGATGCTCGGCCTCGTGGCAGGTGGGGCGGTGCAGCAGTGGCAGCGGGGTGTTCAGGGCTCGTCCGGCACGGGCAGGGCTCGCCGCTGGTAGGTCACGAAGTGGTAGTCCCAGCCTTCGGGCGAAGTGTGCGTTTCGCGCGAGACCACGGCAAAGGCCGAGCGGTCCCATGGCGGAAAGGTGGTGTCGCCCTCGAAGTCATGGTCGATCTCGGTGAGCACCAGCTCGTCGGCCCAGGGCAGGGCTTCGGCATAGACCTGGGCCCCGCCGATCACGTAGATCTTGGTTGCGTGTTTGAGCAAATCCACGGCGGCCTCGAAGGAGGGGGCCTCCTCGACACCGGGGGCTTCCCAGTGGATGTTGCGCGTGATGACCACGTTGCGCCGTCCCGGCAGCGGCCGGCCGATGGACTCGTAGGTCTTGCGGCCCATCAATACCGGGCAGCCCATGGTGGTGCGCTTGAAGTGCTGCAGGTCTTCGGGCAGATGCCACACGAGCTGGTTGTTGCGGCCGATCACGCCATTGCGCGCCACGGCAGCGATGAGGGCGATCGGTGGGCGGTCCGATGGGAGGGCTTGGCTCATGCCTGCATTGTGGCGCGAGCCGGGCCGGTCGTCATCGCACGCTCATGCGACGTGGTAACAAGGCGCTGGCGATGGCCACCACGATCAGCACGGCCGCGGCCAGGTCCTGCCACTGCGGCACCTCGCCGACGATCAGCGTGGCCGATCCGGTGCCGATCAGCGGCACGGCCATGATGGAGAACGCACTGGCCGCCGGCGGCAGGTTGCGCGCCATGCCGAACCAGATGATCTGGGCGAAGCCGTAGTTGATGGTGGCGCCCCACACCAGCGACCACCCCATCGGCACGCTGAACTGCCAGGTGGGCGCCGGCTCCGTGAGGCCGGCGATGATCCAGAAGGCGACGGACCCCATCCCCATCATCCACACCGTGAGCGCCTCGGTGGGCACGGTGCTGTGCGTGCGGCGCATCAGCACGGTGCCCAGGGCCCAGCTGAAGGCGGCGATCTGCATCCAGACGATGCCCACCGGCCGGCCAGCCAGGGCCGTGAACTCCTGCGCCACGAGGAGCCCCACGGCGGCGGCGCCACAGACCACACTGAGGAAGATCCGGTGGTCGAGCCGTTCGCCAAAGAGCACGGCGGCGATCAGCACTGTCCAGATCGGCATCGTGAAGCCGAGGATGGCCGCGCGGCCCGAGGCCAGCTCCTGCACGCCCAGGATGGAGAACAGGTGCCAGCCCAGGATGTTGGGCAGGGCCAGCCAGGCGATGCGGACGAACTCCCCCGGCGGCAGCGCAAAGCGCACGCCCCGTCCGCGATAGAAGGCCAGCAGCAGCAAGGCACCGCCGGTCATCGTGACGGCCCGGAAGTACAGCGGCGAGAGCTCGCGCAGCGAGAACTTCATCATCGGCCAGTTCAGCCCCCACATCAGCGTGAGCAGCACCAGCGCGCCGAGCTGGCGGCGGGTCAGCATGTCCAGTCCATCCAGCACTCAGTCACGTTGAGCACACACCTGATTCGCGGTACGTTGGCCCGTCGAGCAGACACCGTGGAGCCGGCTTTGCCGGGCCACCGGTGCCGCCCCCTCGAGGGGGCGGCCGAAGGCCGTAGGGGGGCACTCAGAC